>SVGQ01000116.1 GCA_015056245.1 Clostridiales bacterium
GGCAAACGGCGATAGGAATCCCTTGCTGCGCAAGGGTTCCGAAACCGCCGCACATGTCGCCGGTTTCGGTTTGGCAATCAGAGAGCTGCGGCCCTCCGATACCTCCAGGGGTTTTTCGACTGTCTGAAGCTGCGCCGGTCTTTCCGGTGCAGCTTCTTTTGCGGTTGCATTTCAATCATGCTGTGTGAGCAGGCGTGAATGGATTGGTATGGGCGATTGGAGTGCGGCTTAATGAATTCCAAGGTGAGGCCAACAGAACAAAGGATCTGAAAACAGAAGGTATTTCTTGCGTTTTGGTTCATTGGCTGATAAAATAAAAGCAAAGATACAATGTTTGTCTGTTGATCAGGCCTGAAGGGATGAAAAAAGATAGCATGCAGGTGTGTATGGATGAAATGCGGTGCTGCATGCATGGTATGGCGTCAACTTGAATCCCGATGCCTGAAAGCTGCATAAACAACGTATGAAAATGTGAAGGAGGATCTGCCCATGAAACGGATAACTGCTTTCCTGCTGAGCCTGTTGCTGCTGGTGTCTCTTTGCCCTTCTGGTTTTGCCTATACGCTCCAGACGGGTCGCGTGGTTTCCATGCCGCTCTGTGACCTTGCTGTTGTGTTGCCGGAGGACTATTTCTCCATCGGATCCCAACCTGCTTTTTCGATTGGTTATGCCAACAGTGTGATGGTTGTCGGTATGACGCCTCTGTCCTGTGAGGATTTGGCTGCCTATCATGAGATGCGTCTGCCTGAATCCTTTGCAACCATGGAGAATGTAACGATCGGTGACAGGGAGTTCCATTGGTTCACGCCTGTGGAAAAAGGCGCGATGACCGCGATCCTTTTGTGCAAGGCGGAGAAGGAAGGTCAGGGATATCTGGAATTGGCTTTCTATCCGCAGGATCCGTCCGCAGAGGAAACCAATCGTGAGATCATCACAGAGATCGCATCCGCTGTGCGCTGCCGCAGCGCAGTGCTGGAAAGCGACAAGACCAATCCTGACCGGGCTGGTTTTGAGCACCTGTCCATCGGCCTGTATGCGGCGCTGCCTCTCAGCGTTGTGAAGATGCCTGAAGCAGAGTATTCCAACGGTGAGATCGTCATCTATCAGAATGAGTATTTCTCTGTCAACATCTTCGGTCACGAAGGTACTGTGAGCGAATACCGCGAAAACTTTGGCATCACGGACGAGTACTACATCAGCAACGAGTATACCAGCCGGACAGGCGTTCATTTTTACGTATTCGAGCCCAAGGATTCTTATGCTGATCCTGTAGCCGCCTATTGCGTGGCGGAGGGCTGCGACGGTCTGCTGTTGGAACTGTGCTTTATCCCGGTGGACATCCATGAAGAGGATCCGAATTGGTTCTACATCTCCGATATCTGCTCCTCCATTTCTTTCATTGAGTGATAACAGGACTCGACAAAAGGGAGACAGGCACCCGCCTGTCTCCCTTTAGACTGTCAAAGAACCCCAGAGGTATCGGAGGGCCGCAGCCCTCCAATTGCCAAACCGAAACCAGCGACATGTGTTGCGGCCCAAACCCAACCTTCGGTTTGTTTTGGGCTTCGGCACTGCGGGAGCGCTTCGCGCTGTCCTCGCGCCTCGGTTCGCTTCGCTCACCCTTCCGGTGGTTTCGGAACCCTTGCGTAGCATGGGATACCTATCGCCGTTTGCCGCCCGGCGAGCCGCAGGCTCGTAGGCAAACGGTGCAAATCTCGTCAAAAAAGCCGCCACAGGCGGCTTTTTTGACGACCTGAAGGGAGACAGGCACCCGCCTGTCTCCCTTTTCGGTTATTCCATTCCTTCCACTGTGGCATGCATGCCAAGCAGCACGCCTTGGGGAACCTGCAGATCCAGATATACCGGGTAGGTGCTTACATCACCCGCGGTACCCAGCAGACCAATGCCAGCGACGGTGGCTTCCACTGGCTCCAGATCCAGTTCTTCGAAAACCACCTGCATGATTGCCCCGGGTGCAAAGCGTCCGATGTCGCCCTCCTCAGCATGGATCACCAGCTGATAGTCGCCGCGGCGGCATACGGTTGCCAGCGTCTGTCCTTTTTGCACACTGCCTCCCTGTTGGGCAGCTACGCTCAACACCAGCCAATCCTCCGCTGCAATGACCTGCGTGGCTTTCTCGCAGGTGCGCATGGTCGGATCAAGAACATCGGGTACATAGGTCAGCAGCGCATCTCCGGCTTTGACCTTGTCACCGGGCTGTACATGGACGGTGAGCACCGTGCCGGAAGCAGCCACAGAATAAGGCGCGAGGGCAGTGAGCCGTCCTTCCGACAGCAGGCTGGCATCCGTGTATTCCGGCAGGCGGTATACATCTACCCGCTCGGTAAAGTCCAGATCGCCGCCGATGACCTGTGCGGTAAAATTGTGGTTGTCCACTTGGGTGATTACGCCATCGGCATATTCTTCCTTGTCATCCGAACGGAAGTACACCGGCGTGCCCACATGCAGATCCCGGTTTTCCACGGTGTTGCGGCTGCCGCTATAGCTGCCGGTGTACTGGTAGCGGTCCGTATAGTCGATCTGCATGGCTGCACCATAGCGATTCATAGCTCCGTCAGCGGCATCACCGGCAGCTACATATACTGCCGCTACCGTGCCGTCCGCCTCTGCGTACACTGTCTGGGGCTGGATAGCAAACAGGGTTTCGCCTGTTGCCAGCAGATCTCCGGCGCGCAGGGTAAAGGGCTCCAGCTCGCCGCTGGCGGGGGCTTTCACAGCCACTTCACGGGCAGGCTCCACCGTGGCGGTGAAGATCAGCCCTGCCAGCTGGTTTTCGGTGGCTTCTGCCACTTCGGTTTCTGCCACAATCTCCTCAGCTGATGCCAGCGCCCCGAAAGGCAGCATCACTGTCAGCAGCATACAAACGAACAGCTTCCAAAACTTCATAAACAATCTCGCCTCCTGTTCAGTCAATTCAAAAGGTACAACGCATCATACACTGCGCAGAGCATCAATGGGGTTCAGGTTGCTGGCCTTGCGGGCCGGCGCCCAGCCGAAGATGACGCCCACCGCCAGCGAGAAGCCCACGCCCAGCGCCACCGCGCCGGGGGAGAACACAAAGGCGATGTCCATCATATTGCTGAGGATCTTGCTCACAAAGAGACCCAGCCCCACGCCCACGATACCGCCCAGCAGTGACAGGATGACGCTTTCCATCAGGAACTGCACCTGAATGCTGCGGGGCTTTGCGCCCAAGGCTTTGCGCAGGCCGATCTCCCCGGTGCGCTCGGTAACGCTGACCAGCATCATGTTCATGATGCCGATGCCGCCCACCAGCAGCGCAATGCTGGCAATGCCCACCAGCAGGTTGGTCATCAGGCCCATCATGGTATCCATGACATCCAGCAGGCCTTCCATATTGATGACGGAATAGCTGCCGTCATGGTAGTTGAAGCACTCGTCCAGCAGGGCTTCCAGATCTTCCACGGTGTCGTTGGTGCGATCGGAATCGCTGACGTATACCTCCAGCCCCGTGACTCCTTTCACGCCGAAGAGGCGCATATAGGTGGTGTAGGGCATCATCAGGGAACCATCCTCGCCCATGGCCTGCATCTGGCTCATCACATCATCCACATCTGGGTCTGCCAAAAGGCCCACGATGGTGAATCGGATGCCTTTCACCAGCAGCTGCTGGCCCAGGGGATCCACGCCGGAAAACAGGGAATGGGCCAGATCGCTGTCGATAAGGCATACCCGGCTGTACTGGTCAAAATCCACCGGTACCAGCGGGCGGCCTTTCTCCACGGCGTTCAGGTTCTTGCGGAAGTAGGCGTAGCCGTTGCCTTTCACGGTCACATCCTCCAGCAGCTGCCCGTTCCATACCACGCTGATGTTCTGGCTCAGGGAGGGGGAAATGCCGCTGACATTGTCCAGCGCCTCAATACGTTTCAGGTCGGTTTCCCGAAGGCCACGGCGCAGGGGCGTGCCGTTTGCCTGTACGGTCACCTTGCCGGTGCCCAGATTCTCGAACTGAGCCGTCACCTCGCCGGTGGCGCTTTCCATCACGGTGATCAGCGCGATGATCGCCATCACGCCGATAATAATGCCCAGAATGGTCAGAAAGGAGCGCATCTTGTTGGCTTTGATGTTGCTCAGCGACATGCGCAGGCTTTCCTTAAGCATCCTCAGCCACCCCCTCGCTGAGCTCGCCGTCCAGTATGCGCACGATGCGGCTGGCGTTGGCGGCGATGCCCACATCATGGGTGATCATGATGATGGTGCGGCCTTCATCGTTCAATTCCCGAAACAGCCCCATCACCTGCCGGCCTGTTTTCTGATCCAGCGCGCCGGTGGGTTCATCCGCCAGCAGGATACTGGGGTTGGTGGCCAGCGCCCGGGCAATGGCTACCCGCTGCTGCTGACCGCCGGAAAGCTGGTTGGGCATGTGGTGGAGCTTTTCCTCAAGACCCACCCGGCAGAGCATTTCCTCGGCCCGCTGGCGGCGCTTCTGCACGCTCATGCCTGCGTAGATCAGGGGTAGTTCCACGTTGGAGAGGGCATCCTGCCGGGGCAAGAGCTGAAAGGACTGAAAAATAAAGCCGATCTCTTTGTTGCGCAGGGTGCTGAGCTGGTTTTCATCCAGCTGATCCACCCGCCTGCCGTGGAGGATGTATTCACCGCTGGTAGGGGTATCCAGGCAGCCGATGATGTTCATCAGCGTGCTTTTGCCGGAGCCGCTGGGGCCCAGCACGCTCAAAAATTCGCCTTTTTCAATGGTCAGGTTCACGTTTTTCAGAACCGGCTGCCACTCGTCCCCCAAACGGTAGGACTTGCAAATGTCCGTCATCTGGAAAAACGGGGTTTCATGGATGCTGGTCATCTGCCCATCCCGCCCATCATTTCCTGCTGCATGGCGAAGAACCGGGCAAAATCATTGCTCAGGTAGTACACCTTGTCGCCTTCGGTCAGGCCGGTGAGGATCTCCACGTTCTGTCCGTCGCTGACGCCCAGAGTGATGGCCTGCACGCCGTATTCTTCGCCGGATTTCACCAGCACATAGGGTTTGTTGTATTCATCGTAGCTGATGGCGGTCAGCGGCAGGCTGACGGCTCCCAGCGCCTGCTGGTTGAGCACCTGCACCTCCACGCTCATGCCGCTGCGCACCTGAGGCAGGGCATCCACGCCGAATTTCACCTCGTAGAAACTGACGCCGCCTTCGCTGGTGGCTTCCCGGCTGATGTGGGTTACCATGCCGGGCACGGTCTCACCGAGAGCGTTCAGGTACACAGTGCCCTCCTTGCCCTCGGTCAGGGCGCTGATGTCGTACTCATCCACGCTGACGCTGACCTCAAGCCGGTCGTAGTCCACGATGCGGCACAGCTGGCTGCCGGGCTGCAGGGTGTCATCCACCTCAGCGTAGAGGGTCTCCACGGTGCCGGTGTGGGCTGCATAGAGGCGGGTGCCGTCGGTGCCGCGCAGCAGCGGATCACCCGCCTGAATCGGGTCGCCCTCTGCCACATAGAGTTCCTTCACCTTCAGGCTCTCCTTGGCAGTCTGGATTTCGTCCGTCTGGGGGATCAGGTTGCCCTCAAAGCTGTAATAGGTCACAATATCCCGCCGCTGGGCGATTTCCTCGCTCAGGCTCTGCTGAGCCACCTTGGCTGTGGATGCAAAAAACCACACTGCCAGCGCAATGATCGCCAGCAGGATGATCCACGGCCATTTTCTGTGTTTTTTCCTGCGAACAGGTTTCTGTTCTGCCATTTCCATATCCTCCCAAAAGTTCAACAAATGTTGATATTACGCCATTTCATGACGCTTAACCGAATCATATGCAAAAGGCAGCGGGATGTCAACCCTTGCAGGCTGAAATGTCGGTCCGGGCGTCAGGATTTACAGTTTGGTCACACCAGATCATGGGTTTTGGCTGGATTTGATTGACACAGAGCCAAGAACAGGATATGATAAAATTACCTATATGTATGATCCCAGAAGGAGGTGGCGGCCATGGACGGATGGTGGAACGAAGAAGATACTTTTTATCCCTTTGAGGAAGCCCCGGAGGAGGAGTTGTCTGGCGAATCTCAGGAACCTTCCAATCCTTTCAAGCCCATTTCTGTTTCCGATCGTTTCGAGCAGATGGATACTGCCAGAATGCCGCCTGCTCCCAAAGCGTTTACGCCGCCAAGGCCGGGCCAGCCGTATGGGCAGAGCTTTACCCGTATGCCTCCGCTGACCCCGCCCAAGCCTTTCTCCCAGATCCAGCAAGGGGATCTGTATGGTTACAACGCCCCGGATGACAAGCCTGCCACCGTGATCCCTACCAATCCCTATGCTGTGCAACCCAACCCCTTTGGCGCAGGGGTAGGCGCATCGCCGCTGGGCGCATCCACGCCGGATACGCTTCCCACCTTCACCCAGCGCACCGGCGCGGTCAAGCGCAGTGATCTGCACCAGACTACCAGCACAGGCCCAGTGCCCATCTGGTCTATTGATGATGATCCGGTTCCTGCCTCTTCCATGCAGGGCGGTGCAAACGCACCCTATCCGGGCTTCCCACCCCTGCCGCAGACCAAGCCGGCTCCTTGGCAGCAACCCTTGATGACAGCCCCTTTGCAGGATCCCAACAAGGATAGTCTGGACTGGACGCTGCCAGCTTATCCGGAAGCCAACCCGGACTGGAAGCCCTCCGAAGAGGAGGAGCCGGTTGTGCCGGATTTCCTCAAGGAAAGCCAGAAGGAGCCTGAGGCAGAGAAGGCGGAAGAGACGAAGTCTCCCATGGAAAAGCTGAATATTCCGGTTTATCTGAGGGTACAGCCACTGTCCAGAAAGCCCCGGCCTGCGCCGGAGCAAAAGCAGGAAGCAGCTCAGGAGAAGCCTTCTGCCGCCATGCCTGATTCGGATAAAAAATCCGCCGCGCCTGCGGAGCCTTCCGCTGCTGTGCCTGTTCAGGAGCCTGCTCCCCAGCCGGAAGAATACGGCGATGAGATCTTTATGCGCCCCAAGGATCCGTCCGTTGAGCAAAATGTTCCTCAGACGGAGCCCCTGCGGTCAACCGCACAGGAATCACTGACGGAGAAAGCCGATACAGCGGCTGTGCCCGGACCGGAAACCGCCGCCTGTCAACCCGACGGGGTACAGGCAGCAGAGCAGTTGTCCATGCTGGATTTGCTGGGAGGAATCAACCCCGACCGGTTGTCTGATCCAGTCACACCTGAGGACAGGGCGGCTGAAAGCAATGCGGCAGAAGTGTCTGCCCCCCCGGCATCTGCCATTTGTACGGACGAGCCTGCGCAAACCGCCGAAAAAGCGCCGTTTGCAGCCAGCATGGAAAAAGCCGCGCAGGTTGCTGAACCCCCGGCATCTGCCGCCGGCATGGATGGGCCTGCGCAAACCGCCGAGAAAGCATCGTTTGCAGTCCGCACGGAAGAAACCGTGCAGGTTGCAGACCCCCCGGCATCTGCCATCCGTATGGACGAGCCTGCGCAAACCGCCGAAAAAGCGCCGTTTGTAGCCAGCATGGAAAAAGCCGCGCAGATTGCTGAACCCCCGGTATCTGCCGCCGGTATGGATGGGCCTGCGCAAACCCATGACGAGCCTGTCTCCGTGCCGGTAACTGCTGTCGTTGAAAGCGCCCTTTCCGAACCGGCTCCAGAGGATGAAATCGTCTCTCCGGCAGAACAGCCCCCTGTGGAAGAAATCCATCCCGCCCCGGTCGCGGTGACAGCCAGCAACCGTCGCAGCCGCCGCAGCCGTATGGCATCCCGTGAGGAAACGTCTGTACAGGAGCCAGTGGCGTCCGAATCACCGGAAGCAGCTGGAACAACAGAACAACCGCCTGTGGAGGAGCTTGCCCAGAGAAAGCGCCGCAGCCGCCGGGCAGATCATCCCCAGGAAGCGGACGCGGCTGCTGCGGAGGATTTGCGCCCTTTTGTCCCGACGGTCGGCGCAGAAGATCCCGCTCCTGATGCTTCTGCTGCCCGACCGGTGGAATCTCCCCGCATCAGTCAGGCGGCGGATACCGTCAGCCCGTTAAGCGCATTTGTTCGCCGCAATCCGGATGCTGCCTACGCGGTCACCGGCGATATTGACGGTGATGATGATTGGCGGCCTTTTGCCAAGCCTTTCCCGGCAGATGCGCCGTCCTTTCCGGAACAGCCGTTGTTTTCCGCCACCGACTCGCCCTTTGCTCATGACCTGCCGCCTGTCCCGGAAACATCGGATGGGGAATGGTCGCCTTTCGGTGATTCCGGCAGCGCAGACCTGCCCGTCTTCCCGGAGGATACCCCGGCGAAGGCCACGAAATCGCCCTTTGCCC
>SVGQ01000117.1 GCA_015056245.1 Clostridiales bacterium
GCACATCTTGCACCTACGGTGCTCGCTGTGCTTGCTGAAAAGCGCTGCGGCGCAAGGTTTTGTGGGCTCTGCCCACACCCGGCAGGAAACTGAGTTTCCTGCACCTTCCCCTTTTTTGACAACCTGCTCCACCCGTAAGACGGGTGGTTTTTCATATGCGGGCAAAGCCCTTTGTTCCCTGCCACGCCCTCGAAGGCGTAATACGGTCTGGTACATGCATAGGTCGGTTAACCTACAACGAACCACAGGTCTGGCCTGTGGTTTTCCTTATACAAAAAACCACCCCCGCAAAGGGGGGTGGCCAGACGGCATCACCGCAAGCCGGTGCCGTCGCACTGAGAACATTTGCCATCATCGCAGTACTCGTAATCACAGGTTTTCTGGACCAGTTCCAGACCGCTGGTGCTGCCGGATGATATCCCCTCCAGCTCCAGGAAATAGCCAGTTCCTTCGCACTTGTTGCACTTGCCGTCTTCGTCGCAGTAGGAGCACGGGGTTTGAGGTTTCGGTGTAGGGGGCGTATTGTACGAAGTATTCACCCAATCCAGTTCCAGACCATCCAGCGGAGAAAAATCTGCGATCATGTTATCCTGCAGATTCAGGGATTTCAGGTTGGTCAGCCCCGCAAGAGCGGATATGTCTTCGATCCGGTTTTCTTTCAGATCAAGCGTTTCCAGATTGATCAGCCCGGCAAGGGGCGATATATCATAAAGAATGCGATTCCAGTACAGGTTCAGTTCAGTCAGGTTGGTCAGCCCCGCAAGTGGGGACACATCATTGATGTTGTTTCTATCCAATTCAAGCACGGTCAAATTGGTCAGTCCGGCAAGGGGCGACAGATCGTCGATCAAACACCCGTTCAGATTGAGTTTCGTCAGATTGGTCAGTCCGGCGAGAGGTGACAGATTCTTCAACCTCTCATTGTTGGAAAGAGACAGATCTTTCAGGCTGGTCAATCCGGCAAGCGGCGACAGATCGGTTATGCGGTTACTGGTAAGGGTCAGTTCTTCCAGTTTGGACATTCCGGAAAGAGCCGACAGATCACTGATACCACAGCCCAGCGCGCAAAGGTGCTGCATATTGGTCAGCCCGGCAAGCGGCGACAAGCTGATGTCTGAATAAAAAATCGTCAGGTGGTTTAAATTGGTCAGAGCCGCAATAGGCGACAGATCGGTAACCTCGTCTTCCCCCAACCAAAGCGAAGCCAGATCGGTCATACCAGCAATGGGCGACAGATCGCTGACCGGATTTTGATAGACTGTCAGATAGGTCAGATTGGTCAGGCCCGCAATAGGCGACAGATCGCTGATCTGATTATGGTCGATCCAAAGCGACGTCAGATTGGTAAGCCCTGCGATGGGCGACAGATCGCTGATCTGATTTGTTTCGAACGAGAGCGACGTCAGATTGGTCAACCCCGCAACAGGTGACAAATCCGTAATTTGGTTATAGCTGACGATGAGACGGGTGAGATTGGTCAGCCCCGCGATGGGCGACAGATCGGTGATTTTGTTATTGTCAACATGAAGCTCTGTCAGCGAACCCAGTGCGGATAAGGGCGACAAATCGCTGATCTTGTTTTTGTAAAGGTTCAGCTTCGTCAATCTGGCCATATGCTGAAAATCTTCCGCGCTGGTCAATTCTGCTTCTGAACAATCAAGCTCTGTGATCGTCCACAGCTCTGCATAGCTGATCTCTCCCTCTGTTTTGCCCAGCAGCTCCCGCACCCTTTCCTCCACTGCCGGCTCGATAAAGGTATGGTATCCCTGCGGTGCATCGGCGGTATCCTGTGCCTGCCCTGCCCCACAGACCGCGCACTTGCCCTTGGCGCAGTTCTCCCCGTTGCAGGCTACCCGCAGCATTTCATCGCTGCCATAGGCCTTCAGCTCCACATAGCCAAGCCCGCCGCAGGTATCGCACAGGCCGTCGGAACCGCAAAAATCACAGGGCGGTTGGCAGTTTGGACATTTGCCCGCCTCACAGCCGCCGTTGCAGGCCACCCGCAGCATCTCATCGCTGTCATAGGCCTTCAGCTCCATATAGCCCAAACCGCTGCAAGTATCGCATACCGTATCCCCGCCGCAGATGGGGCAGTCCTCTGCCATTGCCAGCGTGCACAGCAGACAGACGACCAAGAGCACTGTCAGAAAAAAGGACCGTTTCAGGTTGCACTTCATAGATATCACCCCGAAGATAGAATGGATCAGTTCGTTTTGCTGCTGTCCGCGCACAGAATGCACTTGCCGCCGCTGCAGTACTGGGGGTCGCACAGTTTATGCCCGGAGGAAGCGTCGCCCTCCGTTGCGTAGAACCAGCCCTTTCCCCCGCAGGTATCGCACTGGCCGTCCCCGCCGCAATGGGCGCAGGACTTCTCCTGCGCGACGGGCTTGGGTTTCTTCTGAATGCCCTTGGTCAAGGATTCGATGGCAAGCCCCTCCACAGGCGAGAAATCGCTGATATAGTTCAGGCTTACATCCAGCTCCGTCAGGGCTGTCAACCCAGCCAAGGGTGTGAGGTCGTTGATCTGATTGCTGGAAAGCACCAGCGATGTCAGGGAGGTGAGACCCGCCAGCGGCGTGATGTCACTGATCTGATTATTGGTCAGATCAAGGGTGGTCAGGGAGGTAAGACCTGCAAGCGGCGTAACATCGCTGATCTCACCCGATGAAATCATCAAGCAGCGGAATTTGCTCAAACCAGCCAGCGCAGACAGATCGCTGATCGGATTGTAGCTCAGGTTGGCGGCCTCAAGATGCACCATATCTGCCACGGGCGTGAGGTCGCTGATCTGGTTGCTGCCTACATAGAGGCTCTTCATTTTGGTCAGCCCGGACAAGGGCGAAAGATCCGTGATCTGGTTGCGCGGCACATTCACATACTCCAGATTTTTCATGGTTTGCAAATCGGAAAGGTCTTTGATCCCAGCGGATGGCACTTCCAGCCTGGTGATCGTCAGCAGTTCAGCGTAGCTGATCTCCCCCTCTGCTTTCCCCAGCACCTCCCGCACAGCTTCCTCCACCTTCGGCTCTATGAAGGTGTGGTATCCCTGCGGTGCGTCGGCCGTATTCTCTTCGGCCTGCGCTTCGCTGCATGCGGTGCACCTGCCGTCGGCACAGTTCGTCCCGGTGCAGGCCACCTTCAGCAGAGCATCGCTGTCAAAGGCTTGCATTTCCTGATAGCCCAAACCGCCGCAGGTATCGCACAGACCGTCTGAACCGCAGACATCGCAGGGCAGATGGCAATCCGGGCACTTGCCGTCCTCGCAGCCGCCGGTACAGGCCACCTTCAGCAGAGCATCACTGTCAAAGGCCTGCATTTCCTGATAGCCCAGGCCGCCGCAGGTATCGCACACCGTATCCCCGCCGCACAGGGAACAGCCCTCCGCCGCCGCCAGAGCGCACAGCAGGCAAAGCGCGCAAAGCACTGACCAAAACAGAGAAATCTTCTTGTTGCGATTCATATCCTTCACCTCAAAAAAGAATGGAACGGATGCGCCAAAGCAATACGTTCATGGGCGCAATGGGTTGGAACACACGGTTGTCTTTGATCAAATCTTACCACAGCGGCTGGCAGTTTTCAAGCACGCCATACCGCCCCGGGCATAGAGTGTCATCGGGAAGTCTTTTGCTCTCCCCCAACCCATCAAGGAGGATGATCGCATGCCTGCTTTCTATAACCAAGCCACCCTCACCTACAACAACCAGACCACCCTGAGCAATATTGTCACCGGCGAGCTGGTGGAGGTGCTCTCCGCTGCCAAGACCGCCGCCAGTCAGTCCTATCGGGCGGGAGATACCGTCACCTATGCGGTCAGCATCGTCAATGCCGGTTCAGCTGCCTATACAAACCTCACCGTCACCGATGATCTGGGCGCATACCCCCTGGGCACAGGCACCCTTGTGCCCCTTGACTATGTAGAAGGCTCCGTGCGCCTGTTTGTCAACGGCATTCTGCAGCCCGCCCCCACCGTAGCCGACACCCAGCCCCTGACCATCACCGGCATCAATGTGCCTGCGGATGGTGATGCTGTGCTGATCTACTCTGCCACAGCCAACCAGTATGCACCGGCAGCCGCCGGCAGCGTGATCTCCAATACCGCCACCATCACAGGCGCTGGGCTGTCCGCGCCCATCGAAGCAACCGATACCCTGCCCGTGGATGTGGCGGCTGCCCTTGGCATCATCAAGGCCATCAACCCGGTCAATGTGGTGGAGAACGAGCCCTTCACCTACACCTTCACCATTCAGAACAGCGCCGCCACACCGGCAGAAGCCACGGACAACGTGACCGTTACCGACACCTTCGATCCCATTGTGGAGATCCAGTCCGTAACCCTGAACGGCGTGCCGCTGGCGGAGGGCACCGGCTACACCTACAACGCCGCCACTGGCGCATTCGCCACCGTACCCGGCGTGATCACCGTACCTGCCGCCACTGTGATGCAGGATCCCGCCACCGGCGCATGGATGGTCACCCCCGGTCAGGCTGTGCTGACCGTGACCGGCACCATCTGATCCTGTGCATGATGAGCCATTGACCCATTCCCACGTATGCTGTAAAAGCCAATAAACCCGAGCAGCAAGCCATACAGGACCGTATGGCTTGCTGCCTTGCTGTGGTTGTGACAGAATCAGGGCAGCAACTTTGCTTCGTTCCATCCAAAGGATCCGCAGCGAATAATAAAAAACCTGCGCTTGCATCTGCAATAACCGTTGGGAAAATCTGAATGAGATAAGGGTACGGGACAAGGGCACCAAAGCAGAGAGGGACTATGCGATCAAGTTAAGGAACAGGATGGACGGATCGCCTGACCCTCACGGACACGCGGACCCGAATCATCCCATCATCGGTTTCAATCCGCAGTCAATCAGCCATACTATCGGAAAGCAACCCGTGTGATCGGAGGGATGCCCATGATCCGTATGGAAAACATCTGCAAGGAATACCCTGCACGGCGGGGAGAGGCTGGCCTGCGCATTCTCAGCCATGTGAACCTGTGGGTGAAGCAGGGAGAATATGTTGCCATTGTAGGCCCCAGCGGTAGCGGCAAAAGCACCCTGATGCATCTGATCGGCTGTCTGGATACGCCCACCAGCGGGCGATATCTGTTGGATGGAGTGGATGTGGCAGGCCTGAACGCCGCAGGCTTGTGCCGGGTGCGGCAGGAGAAGATCGGCTTTGTGTTTCAGGGCTATCAGCTGCTGAAAAAGAGAACTGCGCTGGAAAATGTGGCCTTCCCCCTGATGCTGCGTGGGATGCCCGTGCGAAAGCGGGAGGCGGCTGCCATGGAGGCGCTCAGCCGGGTGGGGCTGAGTCAGCGGGCGCAGCATCTGCCAGCCCAGCTCAGCGGCGGGCAGCAGCAGCGGGTCTCCATTGCCCGGGCGCTGTGCTACTCCCCGGCGCTGTTGCTTTGCGACGAGCCCACCGGCGCGCTGGATCAGTCCAGCCGGGATGAGATCCTGTCGCTGCTTGGCGAACTTCACGGAAATGGTCACACCATCGTGGTTATCACCCACGATCCCTGTGTGGCAGCCCACGCCCTGCGCCGCTACCGGGTGGACGGCGGGCGGCTGGAAGAAGAATAACCGGGGGCCGGTCATCTGTCCGCTCTGCGGGCGCTGGGGTTTCAGCCGGGAGCCTGCAGCGGCTTCACGGAGCCGCCGCCTTGCTCTGCCGATGGGAAAACCATGTGGACGGCGGGCGGCTGGAAGAGGAATAACCGGGGGCCGGTCATCAGTCCGCTCTGCGGGCGCTGGGGTTTCAGCCGGGAGCCCGCAACGGTTTCACGGAGCCGCCGCCTTGCTCTGCCGATGGGAAAACCATTCACATGCGGTTGCTTCAACAAACGTACGCTCAAAAAACACACCCCCGGCGGGAATCCCAGTGCAGGATCTCCATCGGGGGTGTGTTCCAATCATACGGTATGCGCCATCAGGCAGCGGGCACAGCCGCAGGGGTATCCTGCGCCACCGGCTCCTTGCAGTTTTCCAGAAGCCAGCTGAGCAGCTTGATGGTATTGTCATCGTTGCCGCCGTTGATGAGCACGCTCAGATAGGTGTCATCGCCGTAGAGGCCGTAGGCCTCCAGACCGGGGATCACGTTCATGGGAATGCCGCACAGCCATTCCTCGCCGCTGTCCGGCTCGGTCACATAGCAATCCGTCAGGTCGATGCCGTCCAGATTCAGCGCGCCGCTGTCCACATAGGGCTGCAGGTTCATCATGGTGCCGCTGCCCGCCATGTTGAGGAATTTCTCTTTGGGCAGGGCATACAGGTCGCCTTCACCGGCAAAGGCCCAGGTGGTCAGCTGCATGTCGCCGTACATATCATCCATCATGATGAAACGGTATCCCACTTCCTCCATATCCGGCAGGGCTTCCTGATGGGCTTTCTCCATCAGGGCTTCCGCGCCGGAGCCGTCATCCAGCTGATAGCCGCCGTAGTACCATTCCACCTTCAGATGGGGCGGGCTCTGATAGCGGGTGACGGTATGGACCAGATTCCAGCCGAAAATGCCGATCACCAGCAAAAGGGCATAGATCCACCAAGCGTACTGGAAATGATTCTGGATCCGTTTTTTGGTTATGGGCATGGAAATGTTCATGGTATTTCTCCTTTGATAAATGAAATGAACAGTCTGCGCCAAAGAAAAAAGACGGCGCAGGCCGCGTCCCTCAAGCGGACGCAATCTGTCCCGTCTATTATAAGGCAGAGAAAAGCGGTTTGTCCATAGCGGATCGGATTTCATATCCCATGAGCCATCGGCAGGCCCTCAAGACACCTGCCGGGCAGAGGATTTGCCATCAGCGGGTGGGTTTAGCCTCCGCTTTTTGCCGCAGCCAGTCCTCCCTGAGCAGGGCGTGCATGCACGCATCCACAATGCCCTGATTGTTCCAGTCCGAATTGCGCATGACCCCTTCCGGCAGCAGCCCGCATTTGAGCATCACCTTGCCGGAAGCGGGGTTGTTGGGATCATGCAGGCTTTCGATGCGTCCCGCGCCCACCTGCGTAAAGAAGAACTCCACCAGCGCTGAAAGGGCTTCGCTCATATAGCCCTTCCGCTGCCAGGGCCGGCCGATACAGTAGCCGATGTGGATCTTGGCGGTGCGGTCATCGTGCTCCACCACGGTAATGGCGCCCACCACTTCGCCCTCCTCCTTGGGCTGGATGGCCCACTGGTAGAAGTCCGGCTGCTGATAGCTGCTGATCCAGTCGGTCAGCACCATGCGGGTCACATCCTCATTGGGATGGGCAGGCCAGCGCAGATACCGGGTCACCTCCGGATCGCTGCACCAGTTACGGAACGCGGCGGGGATATCCTCCGGGGTAAAGGGACGGAGAATCAGGCGGGATGTGGTCAGCGGAACAGTGCCCAGATGTTTCATTGGTCAGCCTCCTTTGGATGAGATCTGCACAGCCCGTGCGTATATTGTCTGTTATCATACGAAATCCGGGGCCGATTTGTCAACCTCTGGAAAACATCCTTGGTATCCAGACAACAAAACACCCCCCGGCCCATCAGTTGGGTCGGGGGGCGCGATGGCCTTACAGCCTTTGGTTTCTTACTTCAGGGTGATGCCGTCAATGATCAGGTTGAAGGCGGGGGCAGAGATCAGGCTGCCTTCGGCGTAAGCGCCGTCCACAACGATCTCGGCGGTGTCGTACACCCAGTCACCGTTGGTGTCCTGAGAGAAAGCGCTGGTCAGGTGGCCGTTTTCGTCAACCTGATAGCTGCCATCGGTGGAGGGCTGCACGGTGAAGGTGCTCACGTCGAAGACCTTGATGGAGCCATCAGCCAGACCGGCGACAACTTCAGCAACCTTCTCGGCGGTGCCGGGGGCCACAACAGCCTCGTTCAGCTCAGTGATGGCAACAGCGCCGTCCACATAGCCGCGGCTCCAGTCGGTCACAATGGGCTCACCGTTGATGACGCTCTGCACAGCATAGGTCACATAGGGAGTCCAGTTGTTGGTGGCG
>SVGQ01000118.1 GCA_015056245.1 Clostridiales bacterium
CCCGTCCCTATCCCAAGCACAGCGAATGAAGAAATTCAGTACCGAAGGAAAGCTAACGGTTGATGTGATGCGTGCAATTCTGTCCGAAGAAAAAAAGAACGACCTCGGTCATGTGAAGATCTCAATAAAGCGCGTGGCGGACAAGTTTCCCAAATCATATACTCCCCAACAAATCGAGGAAAGTATCTATAAGATACTGGATATGTACTTCCGTCAGAAAAGTAAACAACAAGCACGGTAAAAGAGAATAATACACCATTAAGGGCAACTACCAATCGGATAGTTGCCCTTTTCTTGTGAGAAAGAAGGATTACAATGTGCGTATTTCGTGTTGAAAAGAACAAAAACTACACCATCATGAGCAATTATCACCTACAGGACTTGCGTATTTCCCTGAAAGCCAAGGGGCTGCTTTCCTTCATGCTTTCCCTGCCCGATGATTGGGATTTCACACTCCAAGGTCTTGCAGCTTGTTGCAAAGAAGGTGTTGATGCCATTCGCCAAGCGTTGCGTGAACTGGAGGACAATGGTTATCTGCGCAGAACTCGCAGGCGTAGAACCAATGGCCGACTCAGTTGCCATACTTATGATATTTTCGAGAAACCCCAGGGCGAAGAAAACGCATTGCCACCCAGAGCAGAAAAAAGGAACAAGGCTTGCAGCCATTCTGCGCACATCCATCCTTCATTTAAAACGACGGATTCCCCATTGTCAGACGATAATGGGGATGTTTTCATTTCTGACGATTCTGAAACCGACGGCTGCATGGGTGATGTCGGAGAAGATATTCAGGTTGATGAAGAACCTATTCTGGAAGATTGCATGTGGGAAGAACCAACGATGGAAAACCCAACATTGGAAAATCCAACATTGGAAAATCCAACATTGGAAAATCCAACATTGGAAAATCCAACACAAATAAATACTAATAAACAAATAACTAACCAACAAAGAACTAAAGAACAAAATACTAACCGTATATGTTCTTGCAATGCTCTATCCTATCAATCCTATCAATCTGATTCAGTAGAGTATCTTGTTGATGAGATCAGGTATCAGATCGGATATTACTGCCTTGCTCAAGAATATGGCTATGAATCTCTTGATGAGATTGTTGAACTTATGCTGGAAGTGAGTCTGTCCACCAGAAGTTCCATGCAGATCGCTGGAGACAACTATCCCATTAGTGTTGTGAAAAGGCGCTTTGCATCTCTTACCAGCTTGCATATTATCTACGTTTTCGACTGTCTGCGGGATCAGGTAAGGCCCGTTGGCAATATGCATAGCTATTTGCTGTCTACGCTTTTCAGGGCTCCTATCTGGAGGACATGTCGGAGAATATTCGTAGCGTCTTAACCAATCGTCGTATGAATGGCTACCATATCGGAGCTTTTGCACTGTATGGATACAAAAAAGATCCGAACCAAAAGGGGCATCTGATTATCGATGAGGAAGCAGCAGCTGTTGTTCGCGAAGTATTTCAGTTGTATGCTTCTGGTATGGGAAAAACAGCCATTGCCCGATTACTTAACGACAGAGGGGTCCCTAATCCTACAGAGTATAAGCGACTTCAAGGTTTACGATATCAAGCCCCCAAAAGGAAATTCAGCACTTTGTGGCGATATTTCTCTATCTCCAACATGTTGATCAACGAAATATACATTGGCAACATGGTGCAAGGTAAATATGGTAGTGTGTCTTACAAAACCAAAGAGAATAAACCTCGACCAAAAAGTGAATGGTATGTTGTCGAAAACACACATGAAGCCATTATCGACCGCGAGTTATGGGACCGAGTACAAACGATGATCTCTCAACGTGCAAAGCCTTTTGATACGGGGCATATTGGTCTCTTTGCAAGAAAGGCTGTATGTGCAAACTGTGGCTATGCAATGCGCACACACAAAAATCGCGGAGAACACTATTTAGGATGCGGTAGCAGACATGTTTGCAAAGATGCCTGTATAGGTTCATTTATTAAGGTCGAAAAGTTGGAGCGCCTTGTACTAGATGAACTGAAAAAACTCTGTGATGCTTATCTGGATCAGGATGCAGTAGAGCAAGGTATCTCTTTTGCCAACAACTTAAGAGAACAGAAGGCCAAGCTTCAGACTGAACTAAGTATCTACCAAAGACGAGTGGATGAATTCGCTACCGGTATTCGCAGCCTATACATGGATAAGGTAAAAGGGATAATTTCCGAAGCCGATTACGTTGATATGTCCCAAGGGTTCCAAGTTGAGCGCGTGCGGCTAGAGCTTCAAATGAAGGAAGTTACTTCGCAGATTGAACAGCTCGATGACCGGATAAAAGCCGGTGACAACCGACGCGCTATAGTAGAAAGGTATGTGAATCAAGAACACTTAACACGCGAAGCCGTTGAGGTGCTAATTGATCATGTCTGCGTAGGAAAAAGAATCCCTGGCACCAGAAATGTCCCTATAGAAATCCATTGGAATTTCTAACTCGATTATGAGCACTTTGTTGCACTTACAATGATGCACCATCAGCAGCCAGGTCTTCATGCAGCTCGGTGATGGGATCGCCCTTCACGCCGATATAGGCAGACGTGAACGGGTGACCGCCTGCGGATTGGGGAAACACCCCCAGCGAGTGATCCGTAAAATAGGCATCGAAGCCGCCTTTCTTCAAGTCGCTTTCGCACATGCCCCGGGTGAGCTGATACACCATGGCCCCCACGATCTCCAGATGCCCCAGCTCCTCCACGCCAATATCCGTCAGCAATCCTTGAATCTGCTTGTTGGGCATGGCAAAGCGCTGACTCAGATACCGCAGGGAGGCTGCCAGTTCACCATCCGGGCCGCCGTACTGGCTGATGATCGCCATCGCCATGCGGGGATCGGGCCGGGTGATGCGAACGGGATATTGCAACTTTTTCTCATAAACAAACATCTTTCCAGCCCTCCTTACTCACAGCCGCAGTTGACATCCCAAGGGGCATCCGTCCAGCTCCAGCGGTCATCGCAGTCGCCGGCAAACGTGGTGGCATAGTTGGGTTCACAGGTCTTACGGGCCAGCTTGCGGAAGAGCTTCAGCGCCTGCTGGTCGCAGGGATGGGTGTTCAGATACAGCCGTATTTCCCATGCGGCAAAGGCCTCCGCCTGACCCTCGCACAGCTGCGCGCCGCAGGCATCGGCGCATTCTCCGTTCATGGGCATATACAGCTGGGGAAACAGCGTGCCTTTGCGGATGGCTTCCTCGGCTTCGTGAAGCTGGCAGAGTTCGTGTTCCTCTTCGTACACCATGGCGGGAGTGCGGTTGTTGTGGCGACCGTGACGGTGGCTATTGCCGGAGCAGCCGTTGTTGCAGCCGCAATCGGTGTTGCGGTTGTAGCTAAAGGCCGTGCCGCAGGTGGTTTCGCAGGCGCAGTTGTTGTCGCGCTCGCAGCCGTTGTTGCAGCCACAATCGGTGTTGCGGTTGTGGCTAAAGGCCGTACCGCAGGTGGCTTCGCAGGTGCAGTTATTGTCGCACTGGCAGCCGTTGTTGCAGCTGCAATCGGTGTTGCGGTTGCGGCTAAAGGCCGTGCCGCAGGTGGTTTCGCAGGCGCAGTTGTTGTCGCGCTCGCAGCCGTTGTTGCAGCCGCAATCGGCGTTGCGGTTGTGGCTAAAGGCCGTGCCGCAGGTGGCGCAGTCGTAGCAACGGCTGGCATTTTGGCAGCCAGTACGCCCATGGTTGCAGCCAGCATCAAATTCATTTTTGCTCACAGCCTTAAAAACGGAGGCAGTGGTAGGCAGTACACGTCCGGCACCCGGCGTGACAGCGCAGGTGATGGTATCGTTACAATGCATAGTCTTCCTTCCCTTCGCAGGAAATTGCGGACGGCAGGACCGCCTGCATTTCATCCTATGTGGTCAGGAGAAATGGGTGCAAAAACCGGAATCGCAAAGCCCCTCCGCACGGCAATCGCCGAACAGAGGGGCAAACCATTATGCTTCACCGATTCCCGCATAGGGAATTCCTTGTATCAGACACCTTGCCGCATCCTCCAGATCCTCTTCGTCCACTTCCTCTCCTTCTCTCAAGCTGCATTCAAACGCATCCACCACATTTTCGATCAGCACCATATCGATAAACAATGGCAACTGTTCCAGCAGTTCGCCCGATACATCGGTTTCAGTGCGGTAGCCCTGCAGAATGGTATCGAAGTAGTGATTCATGAATGCCATGCGTTTGTCCGCATCCCGTTCAAACCGGCACCAACCCACACCATGGGTCCACAGGTTGGCAAGATCGAACAGATACCAGCCATGCAGGCAATTATCAAAATCAAAAACGGTTATCGCGCCAGTGTTCATATCAATGTGGTAATTGCCATCGCTGAAATCAAAATGCAAAAGCCCATAGCAGCCCGCATCCACCGGCAAGGCGGCAAAGCGTTCCAGCCGCTGTGCAATGGCATCTTTCAAAGCAGAATAAGGATCTGGAATGAGGCTGTTGATGGCTGCCATATTGAATTTCTCCAAATAATGGACGCGATGATGGGACGGCACAAAGGCTTTGGAAAGCCGGTGAATGGCTCCCAGCGCCTTGCCTGTATTGTAGAAATACTCTTCCAGCGGCGCACCTTCCCGGTAACGGTACCCATTGTCAGCCAGCAGAATTCCTCTGGCATAGGCAAACAAGCAGACATAACAGATCCGATCCTCCTGCCTCACTGTTTCCACCAGCCTGTCATGGATGGACGGCAGCACATCCGCCACAGGCGCATGGTTGGCTGCCAGGTAGTGCACAAATTCCGTTTCAGCCAGATAATCTTCCTCCGTGCGGTCGCCAAGAGCAGAGATGCGGAGTACATACTTTTTTTCTCCGTTCAGCAGGCATACGTAAACAAGGTTTCGGCCACCATCGTGACCTGCAACCTGTTTGCATTCGAAATGATCCAAGCCATACAGCAGCTTGGCTGCTTGCAGCAATTGCAGCAATTTGTTCATCTCCCTTGCTATTCACTTTTTCATATCGTACTCCCGCCCGCATTTCGAGTATAACACAGCGCATTTCTAAAGACAAGCGGATGTTATTCCGGTTACCAAATGCAAAACCGCCCCCGGAAACCCGGAAGCGGCGTTGATTGCGTATGTTTATTCCCCCGCCATCCGGCGCAGCGAATCCCCGGTCAGGCGGTACACTTTCCAGTCGTTCATGGGCTGGGCGCCTGTGGACAGATAGAAGTCAATGCTGGGCTGGTTCCAATTCAGGCAAGCCCATTCCAGCCTGCCGCAGCCCCGTTCCAGCGCTGTCTGCGCCAGCTTTTGCAGTATGGCTTTGCCATAGCCCCGACCCCGGAAGGCGGGCTTCACGAACAGATCCTCCAGATACAATCCCCGGCGGCCCAGAAAGGTAGAAAAATTGTGGAAGAACAGAGCAAAGCCCACTTCCTGCCCATCGGCAAGGGCGAAGAGCACCTCCGCGCCCTTCTTCTCAAACAACTGCTCCCGGAGCAATTCCTCCGTCGCCACCACCTGATCCAGCATTTTCTCATAGTCTGCCAACTCCCGGATGAATTGGAGGATCAGGCCGGTATCTTCGGGCTGGGCAAAGCGGAAAGTCACTTGGGACATGAAAATTCTCCTTATTCTGCATTGGTATTGATGCTGTCAGCGTTCTCCGGCTGCACCCGGGCAGGATCACCTTCACAAGGCGTTTGCTTCCGTCCGAGGCGCAGGGCAGCTTCCAGCCAGCCCATGGCTCCATAGGCCACCAGCGGAAAAAAGTACAGGAAGGTGTACTGACCCTTGGCCTCCCAAATCAAGTGGAACAGGAAGCCTCCGATCAGAAACAGCGGGAAGAACAGGTGGCTCAGATCACGTTCCTTGCGGCAGAGCCACAGCCACAGGGCAATACCAGCCAGCACCAACAGATGCAGCTCATCCATCAGGCCGCTGACCAGCTGATAGGCCTTGCCCCGCTCGTACAGGCTCAGCGCCAGCGTGCCCCGCTCTGGATTCCGGGCCATTTCATTGACCCAGAGGGACTGGAAGGTGGGGTCATTCCACTGGGAGAGGGTCTTGCGACCAAAGAAGCGCAGGGCGTATACCGGATCGGCGGCAAAATCACTGAGCCGCTGCCGGATATCCGCCTTGGACAGCTCGTCGTGAGCCGCTTTGCTGTAGCCGTATTCGGTGTAGTAGGTATAGCAGTTTTCGTTGTACCAGCCCGGTTCCTTCTCGCTCTCCGACAGCCCCATCATGATCCACGAGGAGGTGGGAAAGCCCTCGGACAGGTTGGCATCGGTGCGGCTTTCCACCACCCGGTTGATCATACCGCCGGTGCTGGCGCACAAAAAGACCATCAGCACGGCGGTAATCGCTGGCAGCCATTGCTTGTTTTCCATCGCCTTCAGTACCAGCACGATGGCAGCGGCAATGGCGGCGATCAGCATGTTTTGCTTGAGCAAACAGGAAAGCAGCATGAACAGTGTCAGCCACAACAGGTGGCGTTTCTTGCCATCCCGCAGGTAGCGCATCAGTCCCAGCGCCGCCAGCAGCATGGTATGCAGCCCCGGCAAATTGCCATACACATAGGGTGTATAGAAGGCATAGGGCAGGAAGCACAGAGCCGCCAGCCATGCCAGCAGCCGGGCGCTGCGGCGGCGGCTCAGCAGGGCAGCGCATTCCGCCAGCGCCCACGCGCCTGCCACATTGCCCACGGCTTGCAACAGCTGGAGCCACAGCACCGACTGGCTGAGCTGCATCGGCAGCGACAGCAGCAGGATATAGGGCATCTGGTGGGGGAAGTAGTTGGTGTAGTAGTAACCCCATACATCGTAACCAGCAGCGATCTGCCGGGCCATATCCCAGCACTGCCACTGGTCGAAGATGGGCAGGGAACGGGACAGCAGCACAACGCCCGCATTCAGACCCAGCATAGCAAGGGCGCATAATATCACCAGCAGCCTCTCCACCCGGCGGGACATGCTTTCCAACTTGGGGGCCGCCAGCCACAAAAGCCCGCCTACCGCTGCCAGCGTCAAAGCGTGCAGCCACAGCCTATCCCAGCCGTAATCCATGGTTTCCCGTTGGGTGATCCGGGCCGTGCTGACAAAGCTGGTCACCAGCAAAAAGAGCATCAAAAAGGCGAATAGGCTAATGATGAACCTCCTTGAGAAAGTCACAAACGGTTTCATCGTCCTGTTCGCCTCCTTATGCAATTTACTTCTTGATCTGCTTGGCGAAGGTATCCTTCAGGCCCACCACCCGGTTGAAGACGAACTTCTCAGCGGTGGAGTCGGTATCCTTGCAGAAATAGCCCACGCGGGGGAACTGGAAGGTAGCGCCTGCCTCAGCATCCGCCAGCGCCTTTTCGCCGTAGCCCATGCAGGTTTCCAGGCTGTTAAAGTTGAGGCGGGTGAGGAAATCATCCTTCAGGGGCAGCTTCTGGCGCAGTTCTTCCAGAGCCTCGCCCTCGATGCCGTTGGTTTCCTCGTCATCCAGCAGGATGGGCTCGAACATGCGGGCTTCCACCGGCACATTCTCCGTAGCGCTGACCCAGTGCAGGGTACCCTTCACCTTGCGGTTGGCACCCTCGCTGCCGTTGCGGCTGTCCATATCCACGGTGCACAGCACGGCGGTCACATTGCCGTTTTCGTCCTTCTCGCAGCCTTCGCACTTGATGATGTACGCGCCCATGAGACGAACCTCGTTGCCGGGGAACAGGCGGAAGTACTTCTTGGGGGGAACCTCCATAAAGTCTTCCTGCTCCACGTAGATCTCGCGGGTCATGACCACCTTGTGGCTGCCCATTTCCGGGTGCTTGGGATGGTTCTCGATTTCCAGCTCGTCGATCTTGTCCTCGGGCCAGTTGGTCAGGATCACCTTCAGGGGACGCACAACCGCCATGGCGCGGGGTACCTTGTCGCCCAGATCATCACGGACGCAGCTTTCCAAAAGGGCCATATCCAC
>SVGQ01000119.1 GCA_015056245.1 Clostridiales bacterium
GAAGATCATTGGTATGGCGCTTCAGAGCGTCGATTTCGGCCTGCTGTTCGCGGATGCGCTGCTTCAGGTGCTGATTGTTGTTATTCTTCTTGCTCATAGGATTCTTCCTCCATTTCTTCATCGTCCACGTTCACCTCATATACTGCATAGGTTTCATCCTCCCGCAGCTTTAGCCGGTGAGCGAGGTACTTTTCAATATCGAAAGCGTATTTGGGGTTGGCGTCTGAGGTATACCGGTAATTGGGGTGTTGGGTCAGATCATACTTCTGGGAAAGGAATGGGCGGACACCGCGCAGCTGCAGGATGCACTTACCGCCATCCATGACGGCCAGCTCATCCATGCTCATCAATTCCTTTCCGAGTTTCTGGTAGTTGAGACTATGAGAAACCTCGCGCCCACGGGATTCGCCCGTGTTGTAGCTGTCGATGGTTTCCTTGCCGAGCGTTTCAGATAGTTCCTTGAGGGTGGTGCGTTCCTTGCCGCCCAAGAAAACTACGCTGTCCATATTGCCTACGATGGTATCGCAGTTATCCTTGTACAACGCCTTCAGCTGGCTCTGCGCCTGCAAGATCAGGCAAGCGGAGATCTCACGGCTGCGGATGGTGGCAATCAATTTCTCCAACTTCGGAATCTGGCCGATGTTAGCGCACTCGTCGATCAGGCAGCGCACATGCACCGGGAGCCTGCCGCCATACACATCATCTGCTTTCTCGCAAAGGAGATTGAACAGCTGCGTATAGCACATGGACAGCAGGAAGTTGAACGTGTCATCCGTGTCGGACATGATCATGAACAACGCCGTTTTTCGATCTCCCAGGGTATCCAATTCCAGCTCATCATAGGCCGTCAGGTCGCGCAGCTCCTGAATGTCAAAGGGAGCGAGGCGTGCACCGCAGGAGATGAGGATGCTTTTTGCCGTCTTGCCTGCTGCCAGCTTGTACTTTTTGTACTGACGGACAGCAAAGTGCTGGGGCTTCTTTTTCTCCAGACGTTCAAACATGATGTCCACCGGATTCTGGTAGTCCTCATCATCCTCGCGGGTGTCCATCGCATTGAGCATATCAATCAGGGTACTGAAATTCTGCTCTGCCTGGGGTGCTTCGTAATGGATGTAGCCGATCAGCGCCGTGTAAAGCAGCGTCTCGGCTTTCGTCCAGAACTCATCGCCGGATTTGCCGTCCCCCTTGGTATTGGCGATCAGGCAAGTAACCAGCTTGAGGATGTCCTTCTCCGAATGGATGTACGCGAACGGGTTATAGTGCATGGACTTTTTGAAGTTGATCGTGTTGAGAATCTTCAGCTTGTAGCCCTTCTTCAGCAGCAGCCTGCCGCATTCCACGACGATGCTGCCCTTGGGGTCCGTAACCACATAGCTGGAATGGCACTGAAGGAGATTCGGCTTTACAAAAAAGCGGGTTTTGCCGCTGCCGGAACCACCAATTACCAACACATTCTTGTTTCGCGCATGAGCAGGATTCTTGGGGCGGTTGCTCATCATCAGGCGTTCGGTTTGAGTCAGGATCACATTCTGCTCAAACACGGGATCAGCGAAGGGCTTGATGTCCTCGGCTGTACCCCACCGGGCAGAGCCGTATTCCATACCCTTACGGTACTTCTTGGCGTTCTGCCCTTTGAGATGAACAGCCAGCCGCAGGAAACCGCCGCTCAGCAGACCAATGCACAAGTCCACAGGATGAAAGCTGGGCAAGGGCGACTGAAACGCCGCCCCGATGCCAGCCATCAGGTTCAGCACCTTTTCAGATACGTTGACACCTTCAGCCAGCCGCCAGCCTTGCCCCAGTTTGGTTGCCAGCAGCCCGATCACAACATACGGGACGCTTTGCAGAATGATCTTTTTCAGGTTCATCTGCTCCGCTCCTTTTCCTTGTTCTTTACAGGATCACGGCTGGCAACCAGCTCCTTGAGTTTCTTCAGTAGCTTCAGGACAGAGGGGCGTTCCTCCCGTCGCAGCCGCTTGTCGGCGTATTCCGTCATGGCTGCGGTAATGGCGTCCTCATCCCTGCCTTTGAAGAAGATCAGGTACTTGTTCGGTTCGCCTTTCACTCGCTTGATGGCATAATCCACGCCGTACTTACGGGCGACGCGCTCAAAGTCCCGAATGTGCGGGTCGTTCAGCTCCACACTGGTGACACCCTGATCTTTCTGGATCAGCTGCTTCACGGTCTGCTTGCCGTGGGGTATGACTTCTTGCTTTTGCGCGGGAGGAGAACGGTTCTTCATGTGGGCCAGGAACTTACGGATGGCAGAAAGCATGGTTCTGCCGGTGAACTTGCTGCTGTTCACCATCAGGGTGACAGTTCTGTTTTCAATATCTTCCTGCAAGATGATCCCTCCTTTCAGCAGGAAAAAGGAAAACGCCCTCTGCTTTCACAAAGGGCGTTCCGACGCTTACTTGCGCCTGCGCTTGGGATGCTTTTTGCCGCTGATAACGCTGTTCAGGACAACGATCAGGCCAGCGATACCAACCAGACCGATACCCACCCAGGTCATCGTCGTGGGCGATATATCCACACCGGTGGAAATGCTGGGATAATTGACGAAGCGCTTCAGCTTGGTGGGAACCTTGTACTTCTCGTTGATCTCCACTGTGATGGTATCATCGCTGACCGTGAAGCCTTCCACTGTGGCAATCTCGCGGATGGTGTACTTACCGGGCGTCAGGCCGCTGATGGTGACTACGCCGTTTTCAGCAGACACAACCTCTTGTACCACATGACCGTTTTCGTCCTCAACAGCGAAGGTCGCGCCTGCAAGGGCGTTTTTCTTGTTGTCGGACTTGAAGAACATGTAGGTGTCAGGGATGTTGATGAGGGTGATGGGCTTGGGTTCCGTCCAGCTTTCATCCACATGGAGCAGGTAATCCTCCATGCGGTTGTAGCCTTCGGGAGCCTCCGTTTCACGGATGATCCAATCGCCGTAGTCGAACTTGGTGAAGATGAACTCGCCCTTGTCGTTGCTGACGGCGGTTTCGACTACCTCATGGGTGACGGCGTTGATCAGGCTGAACTCCACACCGGGCAGGTATTTGCCGGAGGTATCCACCTTGATGAACTGCACCCGCTTGAAGTGGTTCTTCACCGTGGCGATGGGCTTATCGCTGCTGCGGTAATCAGCGTCGATGGTAACGGCGATTTCCTCCCTGCTGGCCAGATAGCCGTCCGGAGCAGAAAGCTCACGAATGGTGTAGCTGCCATAGGGAACCTTGGTGAAGCGCACCATGCCATTCTCATCGGAAGTAGCCACAGCGAAACGCTCACCGAAGGCGTCGAACAAGCCGAAGGATGCACCAGCCAGGGGCTTGCCGTCCTGATCGACCTTACGGATGACGATCTCATTGGGAACATTGATGATGGTGGCAATGGGATGCTCCGGGTTGATGAAGGTGCCGTCAATTTTCACTTCCACTTCCATTTCGGCAGGGAGATACCCCGCCAGAGGCTTGGCTTCCACAATGCGGTAGGTGCCGAAGGGAACCTTTTCAAAAGTTGCGATACCATTGCGGTCTGTCCGGGCACTCATGATGGCAACGCCATTGGAGGATACCAGACTGAACTCCACGCCAGCCAGCGGTTCATCTGCTTCATCCAGCTTTTCAATGGAGAAGCGGGTGTAATCATCGCGGATGGTGGTATCTCCGGTGACAACGCCGTCTGCGCTGACGGTGAAGCTCATGGTCACATCGTTGAGAGAATAACCATCAGGGGCGTATACCTCGCGGAAGGTATAGCGTCCGGGCGTGACGGGGATATTGGCGATCCTGCCCATTTCATCGGTGGTATCGCGGTAGATGATCTTACCAGATTCGTTGTATACCTCGATGATGGCACCGGGCAGCGTCTTTTCACCGGTGATGTCAGTCTTAGTGAGAGTGACTTTGGTGTGGATCAGTTCATTATGAATGGCATCCACCATCAGCACACGCAGCACGTTTTCATCAGCTGCCTTTCGGTTAGGAGTGATGGAGAGATCAAAGCGATCAGCGGTGATCTTCCAGCCGTCAGGAGCAGAAAGCTCGCGGATGTAGTAAGCGCCATGAGGGAAGGTGCCGGTCAGCGTCAGCATACCATTCTTGTCGGTAGCTCCAGTAGCGACCAGCGTATCCGCCATCAGTGTGCCGTAGGCATAGGGCATGTCCTCTGCGGTGAACAGACCGAAGACGAAACCTTCACCGGCTTCATCGGTCAGGACAGACTTCACGCCGTCCTTGCCGCTGCCGACGATGTTGATCGTTTCCTTTTCCTTAAACAGAGAAATCTCTGTAGGCAAGAAGTCGTTCTGTGCATTCACGCGGACTTCCACCAACGCGGTCTGATTGTCCTGATACTTGAGATCGACAATGTAGGCGCGATCTGTGAAGAAGTAACCTTCGGGGGCAGAAACCTCCGTTACGTTGTACTTGCCCAGAGGCAACTCCTTGGAGGCATCGCTGCCATTGGCAGTGGTGGTGATGGTATCCACCAGTTCGTTCGCCTGATACCATACTGTGCCGTCCTTGCCGGTGATGTCCTCGGCAGCGCGGATCTCAAACACCGCACCCGCCAGATAATCCTCCTCGTATACGGGCGTATGGACTTCATTTCCCCAGGTGTCGGTGGTGATCTTCACATCCGTCAGCTGCAGGCCCTTTTTATCCAGCAGGATGCGCCCCATGACGGGATCATTGGGAATCTCGATTTCCAGTTCGTAGGTCTGACCGGGCAGATCGCCCTCATGGCCGACGAAAACGGAAAGAGATTCGGTGCGGATCAGATAGCCTTCCGGGGCTTTGACTTCCTCGACGAAGTACAGACCCCAGGTGACGGTTTCGGGGAGCGTAACAGAACCAGTGTCATCCGTGGTGAAGGTGTCGATGACC
The DNA here is from genome assembly GCA_015056245.1 of Clostridiales bacterium. Lineage (GTDB taxonomy): Bacteria > Bacillota > Clostridia > Christensenellales > Aristaeellaceae > Limiplasma. The sequence goes on from SVGQ01000119.1 coordinate 4,878, forward strand.
TGTTCGCGGGGATAGTACACAGTCTGCTTAACATATTCGCCGTTGGCGTCTTTCAGCTTAAAGCTGGCATTGGAAAGCGTGATGGTTTTGCCTGTGACGGAATCGGTCTTGATGAACTTCAGCCGGTACAGGATGGGCTGGTCAGAAAGCGTCAGAGGCGGCGGGTTCACAAGGCTTTCCGTGCCGTCGATCTCAAAAGTGATCGGGCCTTTGATCTCGTAACCCTCCTTACCCTTCACCTGTTCCAGCACATACACGCCGTAAGGCAGCGCCTTGGTCATAGCATAGCCGTTGGCATCGGTGACGAGGTAATCGCGCTCAATGTCGCGGGCGTTGTCATAGGAGCCAGCCTTCTGGAGATACACGCGGAACTCAGCGCCGGGTTCAGGCGTTTCCACGCGGGTGGGATCTGCTGCAGCAGTACCGTCACCCAGCAGCTTGACGATAGCCTGTGCGCCGTACTTGATTTCGTTGGTGATGACGCCCTCATAGGTTATGACGGCTTCCTCGGACTGTTTGGCTGCATCACGGGCATCCACAACGATGGGCTGAACGCTTGGCTGATAGCCGGTAGGCGGCGTCAGCTCCACCACCTGATACAGACCGGGCCAGAGCTTGTCCGTGGTGATGGAAGCATCTGCGCCAGCCGTCTTGATGGAAGCAACGACCACATCTCCCTTGGTGTGGATCACATTGCCCTGACGGTCTGTGATGTCCTCGGCGGCAAGTACCTGGAACTCTGCGCCGGTGAGAACGCCGTCGCCGCGAGTGCCGGGAGCATCAGCGGGATTGCCGGGGTATTCATCCACATCGCGCTTGTAGAGCTTCAGCTGCACCAGCACAGGCTGGTTGGTGGCGGTCAGCTCCGTGGTTGCGTCAGAATGGACGGTTGCGTCCAGAAGGATCTGTTCAAACACATATCCTTCGGTTGCGCCGCGCTCCTGTACGGTGTACTGACCCTTGCGCAGCGGTTCAGACATGGCGACGCCGTTTGCATCCGTGACCATGGTGGTGGCAAGGCCCTGACCGTACTGGTCAGCGTAGTAAACATCGAACACCACACCAGCAATGGGATTGCCGTTTTCGCGGTCTGTCTTGGTCAGGCGCAGCCAGCCCTTGGTGGGTTCGTTCTCCACGTCGATTTCGTAGGTGCAGAAGTTTTCCTCATTGATGACCATCTCTGTGGAGAAGTCATTGTCTACGAAATGAGGCGGAACCTTGGTTTCAGCCACCTGGTACACGCCATAAGGGAGCAGCGGCGTCACAGCGATGCCGTTGGCGTCCGTGGTGATGACAGCTACCACTTCACCGTCACCCTCGCCGTTGTGGGAAGGCAGACCGCAGATGCGCGTGACGGTGAACTCTGCACCCGCCAGGGCTTCGCCGGTCAGCTCATCCAGCTTGCGGATACGGAGGATACCCTGGATGGGTTCGTTGGTAACAGAAAGCTCGGTGGTTTCATCCGGGTTGACGATGGCGGTCAGCTCTGCCAGATCGTGAACATAGCCAACAGGCTCATCTTCTTCCTGTACCAGATACCTGCCCTTGCGAAGCGCAGGAGAAACAGCGACGCCGTTCTCATCCGTGGTCATGGTGCAGGCAAGGCCGGTACCGTAATCATCGTAGTAGTACACATTGAAGGTAACGCCTGCAATGGGATGACCGTCCAGGCCGTTGGTTTTGGTCAGCTTCAGCCAACCCTTGGCAGGCTCGTTCTCTACGACCACCTCATAGGTCTTGAGGTTGTCATCCGAAATGGTGACTTCCACAGAAAAACCGTTGTCCACAAAATGTTCAGGGACAACGGTTTCTTCGATCTTGTAAGTACCATAGGTCAGCAGCGGGCTTTCTGCGACGCCGTTTTCGTTGGTGGTGATCACAGCGACCACTTCACCGTTTCCAGCACCGTTATGGGCAGGAATGCCGGAAATGCGAGTGATGGTGAATTCCGCACCCGCCAGCAGATTGCCAGTCAGCTGATCCTTCTTCACGATGCGGATCTTGCCCTGGATAGGGTCGTTGGTCACAGCCAGATCAGTGGTTTCGTCGGAATGTACCACAACCGGAAGCTCGACCAGTTCAGCGACATACCCGACAGGATTCTCATGCTCGCGGACGGTGTAGCTGCCCTTGGGAAGCGCGGGAGAAACAGCGACGCCGTTATCATCTGTGGTCATGGTACCAGCCAGATTGCCGGAGGCATCAAAAATGTCGAACTGAACACCAGCGATGGGCGTTCCGGCAAGGCTATCCGTCTTGGTCAGGCGAATGTAGCCCCTGGTGGGTTCATTCTCCACAACGACCTCGATAGGCTGCATGTTATCCTCAGAAATCGTCACATCTGTGGAGAAATCAGCAAGCACAAAGTGATCGGGAGCCTTGGTTTCGGTGATGCGATAGGTGCCGTAAGTCAGCAACGGAGATTCAGCAGTACCATCCGTGCCAGTGGTGAGGGTGGCGACCACTTCTCCGTCACCAGCACCGTTATGTGCAGGGATACCGCTGATTCGGGTAATGGTAAACTCCGCGCCAGCCAGCAGATCGCCGGTCAGTGCATCCTTCTTCACGATGCGGATGCGCCCCTGAATGGGCTGATTGTCTGCATCCAGCCAGGTGGTTTCGCTGGCTTTTACCGTGGCGTTCAGTTCCACCAGTTCATACACATAGCCGGTAGGATTCTCATGCTCCATCACAAGATAGTCGCCTTTGCGCAGCGGGGGCGAAATAGCGACACCATCCGCGCCGGTGGTCATGGAGCCTGCGTAGTCAGAACTGTACTGATCATTATGGTAGATGTCGAAGGTAACGCCGCTGATGGGACGGCCATCCAGTCGATCTGTCTTTTCTAAGTGGATGTAGCCGGTCATAGGCTCGTTCTCGACCTCAAAGGAGTAGGTTTTGCCATTCTCATAGGCATTGATCTCCGTGGAGTAGCCAGTGAGCAGAAAACCTTCCGGCGCAGCGGTTTCTTCGATGCGGTAACGGCCCCATTCCAGCCAGCCAGTTTCGATGACGCCGTTCACATCGGTCACGATGGTGA
>SVGQ01000120.1 GCA_015056245.1 Clostridiales bacterium
CCGCCCCTTTAGGGGCAGCCTGAAATAAGGGTGCGGTTGGCAGATCTTCAGAGCGCTCTTAGCGCTGCCGGTAATTCGCCCTTATAGGGCGTAATCAAGCCACCGGCTAAGCCGGTGGTTATGACTGCGCTATCTGCCTGATTTCGACCGAAAGTTTACAATTATTGTACAAATTACAAAAAGGGGTTGAGGAAACCAGGGGAATATGATAGGATACATCAGTTATATATTGCAGACGATTTGTTTGCGTTTTGGAGGCGTGAAAAGCATGGATTCCCGCTACGATGCTTTGAAACTGGAAAACCAACTCTGTTTCCCCCTGTACGCATGTTCCCGGAATGTGATCCGCGAATATAAGCCCTTTCTGGATCGGCTGGATTTGACCTATACCCAGTATATTGCCATGCTGGTGCTGTGGGAGCGCGGCAGCATGACGGTAAAGGAACTGGGCGAAGCACTGTATCTGGATTCCGGTACGCTGACGCCGCTGCTGAAAAAGTTGGAGGCCAAGGGACTCATCACCCGCAAACGCTCCACCGCGGATGAACGCAACCTGATTCTGACCTTGACCAAGGCCGGCACTGCTATGCGTGATGAAGCCGCCCATATTCCCACTGAGTTGGCGAAAAAAGTGCCGCTGTCGCCCGAGGAAGCACGCACCCTGTACGAACTGCTCTATAAGGTGCTGGGCAATCTGGAAGCGTAAACATACCGCAAGGCCAGCTATTCCCAAAATGAAGAAATATCAACCCAGCCGCTGCTTCGCTTGCTGATGAGCGACTGGGTTTTCTATTGGAGAGAAAAATACCAGCAACAAAAACAAGAGCAGCCGCAAAAATCTTGCGGCTGCTCTCAGACTGTCAAAGAAGCCATGGAGGTATTGGAGAGCCGCAGCCCTCCAATTGCCAAACCGAAACCAGCGACATGCGCGGTGGTTTCGGAACCCTTGCGTAGCAAGGGATACCTATCGCCATTTGCCGCCCGGCGAGCCGTAGGCTCGTAGGCAAACGGTGCAAAACTCGTCAAAAAAGCCGCCGCAGGCGTGTTTTTTGACAACCTGAGAGCAGCCGCAAAAATCTTGCGGCTGCTATCTTGCGGCTGCTCTTTTGATGGCTTACTTCTTGCCGAAACGGCGAATCAAGTTGTAGATGTAGTTGGTCAGCTTGCCCTGATCCTTGCGGCTGCGGTTCTTCATGCGCTCCACCACATCCTGCAGCTTGTCCATGGCCACCAGCAGCTGAGCATAGGTCTGGGATACGTTCTCCTGTTTCTTCTGCTGTTTGCTGCCCTGAGACTTTTCCTGATGGCTGGGGGAGGAGTTGGCGGGCTGGGCATCGGCGGCAGCCACTTCCTTCTGCATCTTCTGGATGCGCTGGCGGTTGCCCTCGTTCAGCTTGCGCAGGTTGGTCAGATCCCAGCTTTCGCCGTTGTAGGGGGCTACGGCGGTGTGACCGTACTGGTCAGCGATCAGCTTGGCAAAGGTGTCGGTCACGCCGTCCTCGCCGTGCACCACGAATACCTGCTTGGGCTTGGGAGAGAAGGCGTTGACCCAGTTGATGAGGCCGTTCTGATCCGCGTGACCGCTCTTGCCAGCCAGCACATCGATACGGGCGTTGACTTCAATGGGCTCGCCAAACAGCTTCACCTGCTTGGCACCATCCACCAGACTGCGGCCCAGCGTACCGTTGCTCTGGTAACCCACAAACAGCACGGTGCACTCGGGCCGCCACAGGTTGTGCTTCAGGTGGTGACGGATGCGGCCTGCGTCGCACATGCCGCTGGAGGAGATGATCACCTTGGGCTCCTTGTCCACATTCAGGGCCTTGGAATCGTCTGCGGTGATGGACAGGTGCAGATCGGGGCAGGCGATGGGGTTGATGCCCTGTTTAAGCAGCTCCAGCGTTTCCTCATCGGCGCACTCGTAGGTGTTCTCCTTGAATACATTGGTGGCTTCCACAGCAAGGGGGCTGTCCACATAAACAGGGAAGTGGTCGTGGCCCTTGATGAGTCCGTTCTGCTTGATGTGACGGATAAAGTACAGCAGTTCCTGAGTGCGGCCCACAGCAAAGCTGGGAATGACCACATTGCCGCCCTTATCCAGCGTGGACTGGATGATCTCGGTCAGGTTGCCGATGTAATCCGGCGTGGGGCCGTGGGTACGGTCGCCGTAGGTGGACTCCATGATGACATAATCCGCCCGGTGCATGGGAATGGGATCCCGCAGAAGGGGCTGACGGATGTTGCCGATGTCGCCGGAGAATACGAGGATCTTTTCGTCATCGCCTTCCCGGACGGTCACTTCGATGGCGGCGGAGCCCAGCAGGTGGCCCACGTCCACCATGCGGATGGTGATACCATCGAAAATATCCACGCTGTCATTGTAGCGGCAGGGCATGAACTGGCTGTGCACACCGAGGGCATGCTCCTGGGTGTAGAGCGGCTCCACCAGAGGCTTGCCACTACGCTGGTTCTTGCGGTTCTTGTATTCCGCGTCGCTCTCCTGAATGTGGGCGGAGTCCAGCAGCATGATCTTGCAAAGGTCAGTGGTGGGTTCGGTGGCGTACACATGGCCCCGGAAACCGTTCTTGTACAGCAGGGGCAGATAGCCGCTGTGGTCGATGTGGGCATGGGTCAGCAGTACCGCATCCAGGCTGCCTTCGGTCATGGGCAGTGGCGTGTTTTCGTACAGGTCGCTGCCCTGTTCCATGCCGTAGTCGATCATGATGTTCTTGCCGCAGGCTTCCAGCAGAAAACGGCTGCCGGTCACCTCATGGGCGGCACCTAAGAAAGTGAGTTTCATGAATGTTCCCTCCTCTATGGTAAAAAATCAATGGGAGCGATGAATGGGGCGCAGCTTACGCATCAGGCCTGATGCCCGAGCTGCTGCACAAAGGCTTTCAGCTGTTGTTCCATGGCGGCGGCGCAGAGTTCGTACTCCGCGTCGCTGCCGCCGAAGGGATCGGGAATAGCGGGCTGAAAGCAATGGATGGGGGGCACAGGGGCAAAGCGGTATTGCAGCGCGTCTCTGTGCCTCGGACTGACACAGAAAACCAGATCAGTCTGGTTCAGCAGTTCCTGCGTCACCGTTTGGGAACGGTGCGTGGCAAGGCTCAGACCACGCTGCTGCATGGCATGCTGCGCGCCGGAGGAGGCAGGCTGACCATCCCAGGCATCCACGCCAGCGGACAGGCAGCGGATCTCTGATACACCATGTTGACGGCACAAGTTTTCCATCATACAGGCTGCCATGGGACTGCGGCAGGTGTTGCCGGTGCAAACAAACAGTATGGTCATTTCAGCCCTCCTGATCCGCGTCGATGGTGCGGAAACCGGCTGCCCGGCTCAGGCGGTTCATGACCGCAAGGCCTACGCCTTCAGCGGCAACCACTTCGCTGTAGAGCACATCGATGCCCTCGGCATCCGCCTGACGGAGCACGGCAAACAATTGCCGGGCAATGGTCTCCGGCTGGCCCAGCGAGCCGATACACTTCACGTTGCAGCCCTCATAGGCGGGCAGATGTTCCGCAAAGGCGAATAGTTGCACGGATTTGCCTTCCTGTTGGGTGGCGTGATAGAGCCGCTTCATCAGGGATTGTACCCGGGCGGGTTCACCCTTTACCAGAGTCAGGGTGCCCTTGGGGGCGTAATGCTTGTACAGCATACCCGGAGAAAGGGCCTTTTCGCCGTCTTTCAGGGGGCGCAGAACGCTTTCCGCCACAGCTACCTCGTCCAGCACGCTCAGCAGCATATCCGGGGTGATGCCGCCGGGACGGAGCACCGTTGGCACCTCCCGGGTCATGTCGATGACGGTGCTTTCCAAGCCCACTTCACAAGAGCCACCGTCAATGACGGAGTGGAGCTTGCCGCTCAGGTCGTCCAGCACATGCTGGGCGGTGGTGGGGCTGGGCTTGCCGCTGGTGTTGGCGCTGGGGGCTGCCACGGGCACGCCGGACAACTCCAGCAGCTTCCGGGCTACCGGGTGGGAAGGAATGCGGATGGCAACACTGGGCAGGCCAGCGTTCACCACTTGGGGAATAATGGGTTTCTTGGGCAGAAGAAGCGTCAGTGGCCCGGGACAGAAATGTTCCATCACACGGCGGGCGCGCTTATCGATATAGCACAGGGGTTCGGCAGCTTCGATGGTGGGTACATGCACGATCAGCGGGTTGTCGGCGGGTCGGCCCTTGGCGGCAAAGATGGCCCGGACAGCGCTTTCATTCAGTGCGTCCGCGCCAAGGCCGTAGACGGTTTCCGTAGGCATCCCCACCAGCTGGCCCTCCCGGAGGGCTTTTGCAGCCAAGGCAAGGTTTTCATCGGTAGGGGTAAGGAACAGGGTTTCCATTTTACAGTTCATCTCCGAAGGCTTTCAGCTTTTCGGCCTGCTCAGCCAGCCGGAGAGCCTCAATGATTTCGTCAATATCGCCGTCCAGAATGCTGTCGATCTGGTACAGCGTCAGGCCGATGCGGTGGTCGGTGACCCGGCCCTGAGGGAAGTTGTAGGTGCGGATGCGCTCGCTGCGGTCGCCGGTACCGATCTGATCCCGGCGGTTCTCCGCGTAGGCGCTGTCCTTTTCTTCCCGGTATTTGTCGTACAGACGGCTTTTGAGAATGCGCAGGCACATTTCCCGGTTCTGGATCTGGCTGCGCTCGTTCTGGCACTGCACCACGATGCCCGTGGGCAGGTGGGTCATGCGCACGGCGGAGTCTGTGCGGTTGACGTGCTGACCGCCAGCGCCGCCAGCACGGTAGGTGTCGATGCGCAGGTCGTTTGGATTGATCTCCACTTCCACATCCTCAGCCTCGGGCAGAACCGCCACGGTACAGGTGCTGGTGTGGATGCGCCCGCCGGATTCGGTGGTGGGTACCCGCTGTACGCGGTGCACGCCGCTTTCGTATTTCAGGCGGCTGAACGCGCCTTCACCAGCAATGGTAAGCACCGCTTCCTTCACGCCGCCCAGCTCCGTCATGTTGCCATGCACCAGTTCCACCTTGAACCGATTGCGCTCGGCGTAGCGGGTGTACATGCGAAGCAGCAGCGCGCCAAACAAAGCGGCTTCGTCGCCGCCCGCGCCCTGACGGATCTCCACCACCACGTTCCGGTCCGCGTTGGGATCGGCGGGCAGCAAAAGCAGACGCAGGTTGTGCTCCTGCTCTGCCTTGGCGGCTTCCAACTGGGGCAGTTCCTCCTGCGCCAGCTCTGCCATCTCCGGCACAGCGAGCATTTCTCTGGCATCCTCGATCTCAGCAAGGGTCTGCTGGTACTGGCGGTAGGCCTTTACCTGCGGCTCCAGCGAAGCATGCTCCTTGAGCAGTTTCTGCCACTTGGCCTGATCGGCAATGATCTCCGGCTGACTGATGGCTTCGGTCAGTTCCTGATAGCGTCCTTCGATCCAGTCGAATTTCTCAAACAGAGTCTCTCACTCCTTATAGGCTTTGACAATCCGGTCCAGACCATACAGGTCACGGACGATTGCGATATCCCGATAGGTGTTTTTAGCTGCCAGCAGGTCAGCAACGGCTTGCGCCTGTGTGCTGCCTACCTCCATCGCCAATAGTCCGCCAGCATTCAGGTGCTGATGGGCTCCGGCTGCGATACGGCGATAGAAATCCAGTCCGTCATCGCCGCCGTCAAGAGCCATCAGCGGCTCCTGCAGCACTTCGGTCTGCAGGGTCTTGCAGGCTTCGGTTTCGATGTAGGGCGGGTTGGAAAGGATCAGATCGAAGGTTTTGCCCGCCAGCGGAGTCAGCAGATCCCCCTGAAAAAAGGTGATCTTTGCAAGGTGTCGCCGTGCGTTCTCCTTCGCCACGGACAAAGCGTCTTTACTCAGATCGGCTGCGGATACGCTGGCATGGGGGCAGTTGTGTTTCAGCGTGACGGCGATGGCGCCGCTGCCGGTGCACAGATCAAGGGCGGCAGGGGCGGCGAGTTTTTTGAGGTGCTGGATGCCGATCTCGCACAGGCTTTCGGTCTCCTGCCGGGGAATCAGTACGCGGTTGTCCACGTAGAAGGGCAGGCCGTAGAACCATTGCTCCCTCAGCAAATACTGCAACGGTTCCCGTTTGGCCCGATGGAGCAACAGCGCCCGATAACGGGCGCTGTCATCCGGGCTCATTTCCTTTGCCCCGTCCAGACGGACGGACAGCGGATCTTTGTTGAGAATGGATGCCAGCATCAACAGGGCATCCTGCGCCGGGTCGGGTACCTGCGCTTCGGTCAGCTGCCGGGTGGCATCGGTCAGGGTCTGATGAATGGTCATGTTATTCGGCGTCGGAAGCGGCTTGGGCAGCCAGTTCTTCCTTGAGCTCTTCCTTTACTTCCTCCGCTTTTTCTTTGAGGGAGGTAGTTTCTTCGTTAGTCTCAACAACTGCTTCGGGGCTGGCTGCGTCCAGTTCTTCTTTTACGGCTTCCTTGGCTTCCTCGGCCTTTTCCTTGAGGGAAGTGGCTTCTTCGGAGGATGCATCAGCTGCCTTGGCAGCTTCCTTGGTGACGGCTGTGCCTTCCTCGGGCACATAGTTGGGGTCGGTCACCCGGTAATCCCGGATGATGGTGTAGCCCTCGGGGGTGGTCTCGCAGCCCTTGGGCAGGCCATGCAGCGCCACGTTCATGGAGACAATGGCGACTTCCAGCATCTCAGCGGTGGGTTCCTTCGTGGTGAGCCGCTGCATCTGCATGCCGGGCCAGCGGAGCCATTCCACGATCTTGCCCTTGCTGTGGGCCAGACCCTTCAGCACTTCGTAGCTGATACCCGCCACCAGCGGCAGCAGCAACAGACGGCTGCCCAGACGCAGGAAGTAGTTGGTGCCCTGATAGCCAACCAGCGTGAACATCACAATGGAAATGACGAACACGATCAACAAAAAGCTGGTGCCGCAGCGGGGATGCAGAGTGGAGAACTGCTGGGCGTTTTCGGGGGTCAGGGGCAGATCGTTTTCGTTGCAGTAAACGGTTTTGTGCTCAGCACCGTGGTACTGGAAGGTGCGGCGCACATCGGGCACGGTGCAGCAGAACAGAATGTAGCCGATGAGGATCATGATACGCACCAGACCGCTGAGCAGGTTCACCAGCCAGTTCTGGTTGGGAATCAAGGCTTTCAGGCCGCGGGCTACCAGCTCGGGAATCACAAAGAACAGGCCGATGGACAGAAACACAGCCAATACGATAGCGGTGCCCATGACGATCTTGTCGATGCCTTTGCCCAATTTTTTGCTGAGCCACTTTTCAAACTTGGTGGGTTCTTCCTCCATGATCCCCAGCATTTCGGTGCTCTGCTGCAGGGTGTTCATGCCCATGGACAGCATGTGGCAGAAATTGACCACACCGCGGATAATGGGCCAGCCCATCCACTTGTGCTTTTCGGTGATGGGGGTATAGGGGGTCAGTTTGGTAACAATGGTTTTGTCGGGGCGGCGGACGGAAACGGCGATGGCTCGGGGAGCCTTCATCATAACGCCTTCCATTACGGCCTGACCGCCAATATCCACACGGGGGCAGGAAGTATTCTTCTCATTTTTCATGGTGATTGATTCCTTTCTGTGCGCAGGCATAAATACACACATTATGTTCATTCGACAACACAGCCTGTTTTCCTGCTATAATAGGTATGGAATCGTTTGGGGAGGAATAGTGGACTTGATGGATACATGGATAGTTTCCATTGCAGGCAGGGCTGTGCGATATTTCGTAAGCAAAAAGAGCATTCCTTGCGGAATGCTCTTCTGGCATGGCTTATTCGATATTGAAACGCTTCTTGAAGCGATCCACGCGTCCGCCGCTGTCCACCAGCTTCTGCTTGCCGGTGTAGAAGGGGTGGCACTTGGAGCAAATTTCGACCTTCAGCTC
>SVGQ01000121.1 GCA_015056245.1 Clostridiales bacterium
GCTACGTGGCTCAGGAAGTGCTGGGCACCACCACCATCGTTTACAACGGCGTGGAGATGGATCTGGGCAAGCCCTTTGCCCGCATCACCATGGTGGATGCCGTCAAGCAGTACTCCGGCGTGGACTTCAATGAGATCCACACCCTGGAGGAAGCCCGTGCTATCGCCAAGGAGCACAACATCGAGTTCGAGAAGCGCCACAAGAAGGGCGACATCCTGAACCTGTTCTTCGAGACCTATGTGGAAGAGCATCTGATCCAGCCCACCTTCGTCATGGATCACCCCATCGAGATCAGCCCCCTGACCAAGAAGAAGCCCGGCAATCCCGAGTACGTGGAGCGCTTCGAGTTCTTCATGAACGGTTGGGAGATGGCCAATGCCTATTCCGAGCTGAACGACCCCATCGACCAGCGCGAGCGCTTCGCCGCCCAGGAAGAGCAGTTCCGTCAGGGCGATGAAGAAGCCAACCACACTGATGAGGACTTCCTGAATGCGTTGGAGATCGGCATGCCGCCTACCGGCGGTATCGGGTATGGTATCGACCGTATGGTCATGCTGATGACGGATAGCGCCAGTATCCGCGATGTGCTGCTGTTCCCGACTATGAAGCCGGTGGAGTGAAGATTCCTTGTAAAACAAAGGTTTGAACCACCCCAAACCACCATTTTTGCTCCAGGTGCACCAAAAGTGCACCAAACGGTCTTCTTCCCAACATAGCAAAACAACTCCAATCGCCGCTCTCATTCCCACGAGAGCGGCGATTTTACATCCAGAATACGCCCCAAGCATACCCGAAGCATATCCCGCAATAAACCTGTGGCAACACAAATAAAATCACCCCGCCTGTCATCCGGTGATCCACCGAATGACAAGCGGGGTGTAGTCATCCCAGTTTGTATATCATCACATAGCCAGCGGCATGCTTACATGAACAGGCCGGGCAGGAACAGCGTGATCTGCGGGATGAAGGTGATCAGCAGCAACGCTGCGACCATGCACAGGTAGAAGGGCAGCATGGCCTTGACCACTTTTTCCATGGGCACCTTGGCAACGGCGGAGCCGATGAACAAAACGGAGCCGACGGGAGGCGTCAGAAGACCAATACCGCAGTTCAGCATCAGCATGATGCCGTAGGTGATGGGGCTGATGCCGATGGAGGTGGCAATGGGCAGCAGGATGGGCGTGGAGATCAGGATGATGGGAGCCATATCCATGACCATGCCCAGAACCAGCAGGATCAGGTTGAGCAGCAGCGCGATCACAATGGGATTGCTGCTGACGCTCATGATCGCCTGAGCAGCCAGATCCGGCACGTGCAGAAGGGTCAGGCAGTAGCCGAAGCCCGTGGAGGTGGCAATCAGGATCAACACGATGGAAAGGGTGTTCACGCATTCGTCCAGCGCCTTCCATACGCCTTTCCAGTTCAGGCCCTTGTATACATACACGGCAACGAACAGCGAGTACACAACCGCGATAGCAGCGGACTCGGTGGCGGTGAACGCGCCCATGACCACGCCCACAACCACGATCAGGATGCAAGCCAGCGCCCAGATGGACTTGCCCAGCTGCTTGATGAGACCCTTCAGGCTGAATTTGTCGCCCTTGGGATAGTTGCGCTTGAGAGCGATGATGTAGGTACCGACTGCCAGAGACAGAGCCAGCACGGCGCCGGGCAGGTAGCCCGCCATAAACAGGCTGCCCACGCTGATGCCGCCGGCAGCAGTGGCGTAAAGAACCATGTTGTGGCTGGGGGGCACCAGAATGCCTTCCACGGAGGAAGCGATGGTCAGAGCGGTGGAGAAGTCATCATCGTAGCCCTGTTCCACCATCATGGGGATCAGGATGGAACCCAGGGAAGCGGTGTCAGCAGCAGCGGAACCAGAGATGCCGCCAAAGAAGTAGCTATCCACAACGTTGACCATGCCCAGACCGCCGCGCATCCAGCCAACGGCGGAGTTAGCCAGCGCCACCAGCTTCTCGCTGATGCCGCCGGAGCCCATCAGGCAGCCCATGGTTATGAAGAAGGGCACAGCCATCAGGCTGAAGGACCACATGCCTTTCACCAGCTGCTGCGGAATGGTGGTGAGGGGCTTGCCCATGTACATGAGGCAGAAAACAGTGGAGAGGCCAACCGCATAGGCAATCGGCACACGCATGAGAATCATTGCAAAGAAGCTGCCAAGAAGAATGAGAACGGCAATGGTATTGGTATCCATTATGCGGCAACCTCCTTTTCTTCGGTCTTTTCTTCTTTGACGAAGAAGGCCCGGATGTGCTGATACAGCTGCTCAACGCCGAAGATGAGCATACCGGCACCGGCTACGGGCACGGGCAGATACATCCAGAAGCGGCTCAGCCAGGGAATGGAATCATAGAAACCGCGGGAACCCAGCTTGATGGCGGCGGTCCAGCCATGAACGAGCATCACGTAGCCCAGCACCATCACCAGCACATCGCTGATAACATCCAGCGTCTTCACCAGCGCCTTGGGCAGGTAGGGGTCAAAGCAGGTCATGCGGATATGGGCATTCTTACGGATCGCCAGCGTGGCAGAAAGCACAGCCATGTACACCATCAGGGTCAGCACGACCTGCTCGCCCCACACAGGCGCGGGAATAAAGGGGAGATAACGACCGATAACCATGTAGCAGGTTACCAGAATATCTGCGATCAAGAGCAGCTTGCAGATGATCATCATCACTTTTTCGGCGATGTCATATACAGGCTTGATCTTGTCCAGAACAGAAAAGATCTTAGGCATGAAATTTCCTCCCGGATCTTTATATAGTCAAGAAAGGGGAGCATAGGGTAATCCCTATGCTCCCAAGATGTTCCAAAAGGAATTACTTCAGGTTGATGATGGCTTCGTAAGCGGCCATCTCAGCGCCAACGTTGGCTTCCACGATGGGCTTGCAGGCTTCCATGTAGGGAGTCTTGTCGGTCACTTCGATGATGTTGCAGCCCTCTTCCTTCAGAGCGGCCAGAACGTCAGCTTCAGCGGCTTCAACGATCTGAGCGTTGTATTCCTGGGTCAGCTTACCGGCTTCCAGGATCCAGGCCTGCTGCTGCTCGGTCAGCTTCGCCCAACCCATATCGGTGATGACCAGCTGGATGGCGCCCAGGGTGTGGCCGTCAAGCAGCAGGGTGTTGGCAACTTCGGGGAAAGCGTTGGACTTGTAGTTGGCAATGGGCTGCTCGGCGCCGACCACAACGCCGGACTGCAGAGCGCTGTACAGCTCAGTGAAGGAAACGGTGGTGGGATAAGCGCCCAGAGCCTTCACCATGCCGGTCATGACGGGGTCTTCGGAAACGCGGATCTTGAGATCCTTCAGGTCTTCGATGCCAGCTACGGGCAGGCCGGTCTGGAAGAAGAAGTGACGGAAGCCTTCTTCGCCGTAGGCGATGCCGCGCAGGGGCAGACCGATGGTCTGGGGCTCGTTGAGGAACTCAGCAGCCAGCTCGCTGTTGGCGAAGTTCCAGAAGTGGGCGCGGTTTTCGAACACGAAGGGCAGGGACAGCAGGGTGGCCTTCTTGCAGCCGTAGCTGGACAGAGCGAAGGCAGAGATGCGGCTGATGTCCACGGTGCCAGCATCCATCATGATGCCGTCGAGGATCTGAGCTTCGGTGCCCAGAACGCCGGAAGCCTGAATGTCGATGATGATTTCGCCGCCGGACAGCTCTTCAACCTTCTCCTTGAAGAACTTGGCGATGGAACCAACGATGGTGCCTTCCAGGGGGTTCACTTCAGCGTAAACCAGGGTTACGGGTTCGGCCAGGGCTGCGGCGCTGCTGAGCAGCATCATAGCGGCCAGAATAAGAGCGATGATCTTTTTCATGGGATTCCCTCCTGCTTGAAGTTTTGTAACCAGTTTCATAGCACACCGGTTTTGGTACTGAAAAGTATAGCACGTTTTGGTTGGTTTGTCTACAATTTTTCCAGAATACACAAATCATTTTGCCGTATGGTTGCAGACAGATGCAAATGGGAATTGAAATCCCGGTGATTTTGTGTCACAATAGAGAATATGGAAGCCATTTCACAAAAGGAGTTTTTTTCATGGCAAAAGATATGATCACCGTGCCTGTGCGCATGGACTACAAAACCCTCAGAAGTTTTTCTCTGTACGATACCTTTATTTTGCGAAAGCGCTGGATCAAGCCCACGATTTTTGGTGTGGTCTTCTTGATTTTTGCCATCATCTGTTTTGCCGCCGCCGGTAAGGAGCAAAACTGGCTGCTGGGTACGGTGATGCTCGTCATCGCTCTTGGTATGCCGGCGGTGTATGTGTTCATGTTTCTCTCCCAGGTGAAGGCTCAGGCCAAGAAGCTGCGGCTGGATCCGCCCCGGAAGGTCTACACCCTCTGCTTCAGCACGGAGAAGGTACACATTACCAACGATATGAAGGCCAACGAGGAGACCGATCTGGAGTGGGGAAAGATACCGGCGGCATTCCGGCGCAATGGGGCCATTTACCTGTATGCGGCTCCCACCCGCGCTTTCATCCTGCCGGATGGACAGGGCGACGCCTCCCAGGATGAACTCTGGGCCCTGCTGGAGAAGAACCTGCGCAAAGGCAGAGCCCACGATAAACGGTAAATGCAACCATTCTATACAGGCAATCAAAAAGGCAGACGGCTATCAAACCGTCTGCCTCAGGTTGTCAAAAAAGGGGAAGGTGCAGGAAACTCAGTTTCCTGCCGGGTGTGGGCAGAGCCCACAAAACCTTGCGCCGCAGCGCTTTTCAGCAAGCACAGCGAGCACTGTAGGTGCAAGATGTGCGACTTTTGAACAGAAGTATGGGTTATTCGACAGTCTGAGGCAGACGGCTATCAAACCGTCTGCCTTTTGGGTTTATTCCACCACGGGTTTGCGGGTTTTGACCACCACATTCAGCACCGAGAAGACCACCAGCAGCACCACTGTCACCAGAATGGCGCTCATGCCGCCGGTAAAGCCGTAAAACTCTGCCAGCGAGCCAACGATCGTGGGCATCAGGATGGCGCCTGCAGAACCGATGCACAGAATCAGGCTGGTTGCCATGGGATAGGTGTTGGTGAAAATGGCGGCATCGGAATAGATCATCGGGCAGATACCCGCCATGCAGAGGCCCAGACCTGCCACGGAGATGGTCACCATCGCCATGGTGGTGCTGGCGAGCATCAGCGCGTAGAAGATCGCCACGCCGATCGAGGAGACCATCATCATGACCTTCTGGCTCACCTTGCTGGAGAGCATGGCGCAGATCAGACGGCCTGCCAGCATGACCACCCACAAAAGGGAGGCCATGGTCTGGGAATAGCTCACTGCATTGGATCCGGAGGCAGCCAGATCCGCCAGCAGGTTTTCCTTGTTCTGGATGTAGGTGACCAGCCAGCCATTGATGGCGTATTCGGAGCAGAGGTAGCAGAACATCATGGCAGCCAAAATCAGGAAAGAGGGATTCTTCAGGAAGACCAGCGTGGAGTTCTGCTTGTCCTTGGGGCTGGGGCGGTCGTTCTTGAGCTGCATGCGGCCCATGTTGGTCAGGCTGATGCAGCCCAGCAGGATCACATAGCCAACGCCGATCTGCCACGAGAAGGCATTGCGCAGCGCCAGAAACACCAGCGGCGTCAGGATGGCGCCCACAGCGAAGCAGGAGTGCAGCAGATTGGACGCGGCAGGAGAACCGCCGGAGAGCTGATTGACCATCCGGTTATCGAAATTGGAGACGCTGCCCCGCCCGAAGCCGATCAGCAGGAAGGCCAGAAACAGCCATGCGGGCCAACCGGCGATGATCACCATCAGATAGCCGATGAAGGCAAGAGAGCTCAGCACGAAGATGGAACGCTTCTGTCCCAGCCACAGGGGCACAAGGCCGCTGATCAGACCGGCGATCAGGTTGCCTGCCGAGTGGGCGGAGATGAACAGGCCGCTGGTGGTATCGGACAGGTTGTACGCTGCCTTCAGATCTGGCATGACGCTGCCCATCATCAGGGACAGGGTGCCGTTGCAGAAAAAGGCGAAAAAGCAGGTAAACAGCGCTTGCTTATCTTGCCGGTCAAGCTTTTTAATGAAAGAAAACATGAGGCTCCTCCTTACCGTCAGGCCATTTGTAGTTTTTTCAGTATAGCATGCCCGTCCGAGGCTGGCAAGGCGGAATGCGCGAAGCAGCTTCCGATACGTACAGGCAATGCCCGTCGGGGAACAGGAGCGGGGCTTGCGAGAGGGGGTATTCCCCGATGGGTTTCGGAGGGTATGCATGTGGTTGGCTGTGGTTCGATACCGGATCCAGACGTTCCGTCAGGGGCAGAATGTTTCTAAAAAGCGATGAGTGGAATGACGCTTATTTGTTTCGGTATTTATTTCCAAAATGGATTGAATAAAACACAAAAAGGTGATACAATTAAATCACCATCCAAAGGAGGAAAATTGAATGAAAAAGATCGCATTGCACAGCCTGTTACTGCTTCTGGTGATTTGCCTGCTGATGGGAACGTTTGTGACCGCAGCTTCAGCCGCCTACCATGACTTTGGTTTCCACTACAACGACGAAGGCTATGCCTGGGCGCAGTGGCAGCACAGAAACCAGGGCATCAATTTTCAGGTGAAGATCCACAACTTTTCCAACAGTGACTACATCAGTGGTTTTACCATTGCCCTCAGCGCCAAAAACAAATACAACGAGCCCGTCATGCTCAAAAGCTCCGATGGCCGCTGGTACGACGTTCCGCTGTGGTATTCCAGCGATATCAGCTACAAGCCGGGCCGCACTGCGTTTTCGGAGTACTTCTACCTCCAGAGCTATGAAGATATCAAGTACGTGACTGCCACGATCGTGAGTTATCAGATCAAGGGCGGCAGAAGGGTAGAGATCGACCCTTACGATTACGAAACCCTTACCTGGACGATCGACTGATTTGTGTGATTCAGACAGATGAAAGGATCCGCTGCCTGCGTACAGCAGGCGGCGGATCCTTTTGGGTTTGGTGGGGGCAGCATGTCATTTGCGAACTGAGCGTGGCAATCAGTTGGACACAGTCGTTTGCGACGTTGGGCTTGTATCAATATCATATCTCTCCCACACCCAACGGGCAAACAGCTTCCATGTCTGCTCATAGGAAGCCATCGTCTTTGGCCTTAATTGCTTGCTCCTGCAGTACTCCATAAACAACGCAATCATCCTCTGTAAATGCAAAGCGACCAACACCCTTTCCCTGACACTTTTTCACCCGTGTTTCCTTTACACTGTGAAAAGGCAATGAATGGTTGGTGTTGGTCGCTATTTTGTTTGGGCATTTATCGCTATATTGGGGGCAGTTTTGGGATTCATCGCTATATTGCTACGGAGAATTGGTGCGCCGATACACCGCTAACCCTTATTCCACAACCCTTCTCACGCACTCCGCTCCATAGACAGCTTATCCGCCAGCATGGCAATGAATTCCCCATTCGTAGGCTTATCCTCCGGCGTACAAACCCTGCACCCAAACGCAGAATTCAACGTCTCAATCCTTCCTCTGTTCCACGCCACCTCAATCGCATGCCTTATCGCCCGCTCCACCTTGGAGGCGCTCAAGGCGGCGCTGCGCGCCTCCTTGGGATACAACAGCAGACCCCTTTGTCGCTACAACGCCAAACACTTTATTGCAGTTTCACAATGATAGTATATCATGTGTTTACAGGGGTTTTGGTTTACAAAATTCAATTTCGACTCTATTCTATTTAGGAACAAGTTT
>SVGQ01000122.1 GCA_015056245.1 Clostridiales bacterium
TGCCGCCCTTGCGGACCTGGACTGGAACGTGAACCTGCTCAAGCACTGCGGCCCGTATATCGACTGGATCTCCATCCATAGCTACTGGAACCTGATGCCCCAGGAAAACGACTTTGCCACCTACGAAGAAAGCATGGCCTACACCGAAGACCTTGACCGGGATATCCGCAAGGTGAAGGGCCTTTTGATGGCGATGGGACTGGAGAAGTCCATCAGGATCGCCTATGACGAGTGGAACCTGCGGGGCTGGCACCATCCCAATGTACACACCATCCGGCAGGGCGTGACTCCCGAGGAATACCTGACCCCTCGGGACAAAAACGACATCAACAAGGATTACACCATGGCAGATGCGGTGTTCACCGCCTGCTTCCTCAACACCCTCAACCGCAACTGCGATATCGTAGGCATGGCAAACTTTGCCCCCATCGTCAACACCCGCGGCTGCATCTACACCCACGAGGGCGGCATCGTGCTGCGCAGCACCTACCATGTATTCGACCTGTATGTGAATTATATGGGCGATCAGGTGCTGGAAAGCTGGACCGAGGGCAGCGAAACCCTGACCATGCCCCGCAAAGCCGGCGGCGAGGCGCAGGTGGAGGCGCTGGATATGCTCATCACCCGCCATCAGGACAGCGGGATGTATGCCGTCTCCATCATCAACAAGCATCCCGGCGAGTGCCGCACGGTTCAACTTCCCTTTGCGGACAAGGAATACCGCATTCTCACCGTAAATGGCGACAGCACCGAAAGCTATAACGATGTGGATGTGATCGGCGTCACCCTGACGGAAGGCCCGTGGCTGACCGCCAAGGGTAGCATTTCCATCGAGGTTGCCCCTCATTCCGTCAATGTGATTCAAATCAAACCCTGATTATCCCTATCTTAATGAAACAGGAGCGTCATTCCATGAAACAGAACCGTTTGCTGAAAACCATCCTGCTGGCCCTTGCCTGCGCGCTGCTTTTCTGTGCCTGCGCCATGGCAGAGGAAAGCTACGAAAACTGTACCCTGACCTTCTCCCTGCCCAGCGGTTTTTACCCGGAGGCCCAGGAGCTGTCCATCACCTGCGATGCGGATGATTACCTGATCTACTACACCACCGACGGCAGCATACCCACCGAGGACAGCCAGATCCTGGACTACACCCTGGAGCTGGAAGATACCACCGACCTGCCCAATGTACTCAGCGCCATCGGCGGCACCTGCCCGGATGAACTCTATATTCCTGAGCACAACGTGATGAAAGCCCATGTGATCCGTGCCATGGCCTGGCTGCCGGACGATACCTTCACCCCTGTCTACAGCGCCACCTACTGGATCGGCGCGGATCGGGAAGAGCTGTACGGCGACCTGCCCATCGTCTCCCTGATCATGGACGCGGACGACCTGATGGGCTACGAAAACGGCATCTATGTGATGGGCAAGGCCTACGATGACTACATGGCTGAGGATGGGCGCAAGCTGGATGCCTGGGATTATCCCGCCAACTATCAGGCCCGGGGCCGGGAAGCGGAGCGTCCCGTGGCGGTGGAATACCTGCCTGCCGAGGGTGAGGGCTTCTCCATGGATATGGGCGTCCGCATCAAGGGCGGTGCCTCCCGCAGCTACAACGCCAAGAGCCTGCGCCTCATCGCCCGGGAAGAGTATGGTCAGAAGGCCATCACCTACCCGGTGTTTGATAACAACCAGCGGGAAGACGGCAACGGCCTTGTGGAAAAGTACAAGAGCATCACCCTGCGCGCTGGCGGCAACGATGTGCGCTTTGCTGTCATCCGCGATCCGCTGATTCAGAAGATGGCCACCGGCATGCGCTTCACCAGTCAGGCCACCAAGCCCTGCGTGCTGTTCATCAACGGCGAATACTGGGGCGTTAAAACCATCACCGAGGAATACAGTGACAACTACATCCAGTACAACTATGATGTGGACAACAAAAATGTGATCATCATGAAGAACGGCAAGCTGGAGGAAGGCGAGGACGAGGACATCGCGCTGTATGAGCAGATGTACGACTTCATCACCCAGAACGACATGACCGACCCCGCCAACTACGAAGCTGCCTGTGAGATGATCGATATGGACGAGCTGGTTGATCTGGCTGCCATGCACCTGTACATCTACAACGAGGACGGTATCTTTGAAAGCAACAACTGGCAGATGTGGCGCGCCCGGGAGACTGATGACTCCAACCCGGTGGCCGATGGCAAGTGGCGCTTCCTCAGCTACGATGTGGACTTCTCCTCCGGCGTATACGAAGGGGGCAAGACCCATACCTTCGACAACATCACCCCGGTGCTGCTGACCAAGGAGGAATACGAAGGCCGCCACACCGGCGTGATGATTCAGGCCCTGTGGGAGAACCCGGATTTCCGCCAGAAGCTGCTCACCGCCCTGTGCGATGCCCGCAACATTTTCTTTGATGCCAACCGTTTCGCGGAGATCTTCGGAGAGATGCGGGCCGAATACGAGCCCTACATGCCCGAAACCTTCCGGCGTTTCGGCCCCAATTGGATCGCTTCATGGGATCCCGCCCACTACTATGGCGAGAAGCTGGATGAGATCAATGTGTTTTTCGGCCTCCGCCACAAAAACTTCCCCTATCTGATGAAGAAGGTGCTGCGCCTTTCCGAGCCTTGGGACCTGACCGTGTTCAGCTCCGATCTTACCAAGGGCACCGTCCTGCTGAACGGCCGCCCGCTGGATGAGTTTCTGACCCGGGAGCAGGGCTTCACCGGCATGTACTTTGCCGAAACCCCAGTCACCCTCACCGCCGTGCCTGCCGACGGCGCCGCCTTTGCAGGCTGGCAGGCGGATGGCTGCATCCCGGAGGATGCCTCCGCCGCCACCATTCAGCTGACCCTGACCGAGGCCACCAGCGTAACGGCTCTGTTCGAGTAATAAAACCGTTCCTGCAAAGCACTTTCGTTTCAAGACAGCCCTTTCGCCCATCGGGAGGGCTGTCTGCTTTTCATCCAATCGTCATTCGAGGTGATTTTCATGCATGCCACCCGCGCCCATCTGGCAGCTGTTGCCCGGCGCAATGCCCTCAAGCCCTTTCACGGCTTTCTGGCCCATGAGGACAGCAATCTTGCACCCATTGTGGCTCACTTTCCCCGCTGGAACCTGACCGAAGCAGATGGTCTGTGGTGCGCCGCCTTTGTCTACCACTGCTGCATGGAGGCAGGCTTCGTATTCCCCTACAGCCCGGAGGAATGCGAAAGCTGCAGCCTTGCCGGTTGCGGCGGCTGGGAGGAATTCGCCATGAAGCACAGCCGCATCCGCTATCACCGGGGCGACGATTTCCTGCCCCAGCCCGGCGATATCGTGCTGTACGACCGGGTTTTCTGCGACGCGGAGCACGATCACATCGGCATCGTGCTGGAAGCGGATGAATCCCACCTGCTGTGCGCCGAGGGAAACTGCCCCTTGGGCAATATCTCCGGCATCATTTCCCGGAGCCGGGATGAACACATCCGGGGTTACATCCGCCTCCCGGACGGCTTTTGCTACTGACCCCGCCAAAACCCGCACAAAAAATCGGGCAGCGCTGCCCGAAAGCTGTTATCATCTTCCTGTCGAAAGGAGCGATGAACCCATGATCAACTGGATCGACGGCTTGCAACAAGCCCTTGCCTACATCGAAAGCCATCTGACGGACGACCTGCAAACGGAGGATGTGGCGCGTCAGGCCTGCGTGTCCCCCTTCCATTTCCAGCGTTTGTTCGGCGCGGTATGCGGTATCACACTGGGCGAATACATCCGCAACCGGCGGCTTGCCATGGCTGGCGAGGAGCTGTCCCGGGGCGGCCTGAAGGTGATCGACGCAGCTCTGAAGTACGGCTACGACTCGCCTGACAGCTTTGCCCGTGCCTTCAGCCGTTTCCACGGCATCACCCCCTCCGCTGCCAAGGAGTCGGGTGCGGCTCTCCGTTCGTTCTCGCCCCTGCGCATCACACTCACAACGGAAGGTGGACATACCATGGAATACAAGATCGTAGAAAAGCAGCCCTTTACCCTGATGGGCGTATCCCGCATGTTCAACAGCGAAACCTCCTATCAGGAGATCCCCAGGTTCTGGGATGAGTACCTGAAAGGTGATACCAAGCCCGTCTGCGGCATGTTCGGCGTCTGTCTGGATGAGAACGGCAAGGACTTCAAGTACCTGATCGCAGACCCGTACAAGCCTTGGGAGGAGGTCCCTGCCGCCTGCGATACGGTGGTGGCTTTCCCTGCAGGCGCATGGGCGGTTTTCCCCTGCACCATGGACACTTTGCAGGACACCAACACCCGCATGTGGAAGGAATGGCTACCCGCCTGCAAGGAGTACAAGCTGGGCGGCAACTACAATCTGGAGCTGTATGCACCCCCGGAGCAGAACTACGCCGAATTGTGGCTGCCACTGGAAAAGGTGTAACACCACCATCGCCTGAAATAAGCAAGCCGGCAGCATGATCCGTTTCATGCTGCCGGCTTGTTTGTTTTACCGCTCATTGGTTACAGGATGTCTTACTCCTTGATAAAGGCCTTGTCTTTATCCGGCATTTCCGACTGTTCGGAGGTATATCGCTCCACCTTCATATGCAGATCATACTTTTCCCGAAGCGCAATGATCTGCTGCATCATAGGCGAAGCATGGTGAATATCCAATGCCTCCTGATTTGCCCAGCGATCAATCAACAGGACGGTACTTTCATCGTCCATGGGAACGAAGTACTCATATTGCAGATTGCCCTCTTCCGCCCGGATCCGATCAACAATACCGCTGGAAAGCATTTCCCGGGCAAACTGTATGGCGTGATCCCCTTTGCCGGAATAATAAATATGCACGGTAATAGCCATATCGATTCCTCCTTACTACAGATCATAGGCAGCGTATCTGCTGGTCAGTATAGCACAGCGGATGAAGCAACACAAGAAAACCGCATCGGCTGATGCGGCCAGACTGTCGAAAAACCCATACTTCTGTTCAAAAGTCGCACATCTTGCACCTACGGTGCTCGCTGTGCTTGCTGAAAAGCGCTGCGGCGCAAGGTTTTGTGGGCTCTGCCCACACCCGGCAGGAAACTGAGTTTCCTGCACCTTCCCCTTTTTTGACAACCTGACCGCATCGGCTGATGCGGCATCTCTGTTGTTTACAGATAACTGCGGATATCCACCGCCAGCTCCTGCTCCAGATTGACCAACTTCTTAGCGATATCCTTGGACTGGTCATCGGCGGCCTTGTACTCGTTCAGGTACTTGTGCAGGGACTTGACCCCCATGTTGCAGCCATCGGTCATCAGATCGGCGATGGTCTGGTCGCTGGGCTTCATCATCAGCATGGCGTTGGTTTTCATCCACGACATGCCACGGGCCATGGGGTTGGGCTCCTTGCCCTCATCCTGATAGCGGCACAGCAGCTGCTGAATCTCCCGATCCAGCTGATCGTGCTTGTGACGGCTGCTGACCAGCACCTGCCGGAAATCCTCCGACTGGATCTTGTCCACCACTTCCTCGATGGACTCCACGCCCATCTTCACGCCAGCGTCGCATTCTCTGAGCAGCCGGATGGTATCCTGTTCAATCATTGCGCATCCCTCCTCTGGTGGGAAGGATGCCCGGTGGACGGGTGTATTATGCCTGCGGCATTGTGCGAAGATGAAAACACCCGTTTGACCATTCCCCCACCCCATGCTATAATCTCGGCAGAAAAATCGTTGCAAAACCAAAGGAGGCTGACCCATGCCCAGCTTCATCCCCTACGAAGCCTTCGGCGCGGTGGGCGACGGCAGAGCCGACGACCTGCCCGCCATCGTCAAAGCCCATCAGGAGGCCAACCGGCTGCATCTACCCGTGAAAGCCCAGGCCGGGGCTACCTACTACCTGTCCCCCAAAGGCCTCACCGCCACCGTGCAGACCTCCGTGGACTGGACGGGTGCCCATTTCATCATTGACGATGTGGGGTGCGAGAATCCGGGTGCGCCCATCTTTCACGTGGCCTCCGCCATGGAGCCGCTGTCGCTGGCGGTATCCTCCATGGCGGATGGACAGACCACCCTGCCCAATCCCCACGGCTGTGACCTGTTTGTGGCGGTGGAAAACGCCAACCACCGGGATTATATCCGCAAGGGACTGAATCAGGACAACGGTCACACCCGCACGGATGTCTTTGTGCTGGACGCGTCCGGCAGACTGTCCTCGCCCCTGTCGTTCGATTTTGAGCAGATCACCCGCCTCGCAGCCCATCCCATCGACAACAAGCCCCTGACCCTCACCGGCGGGCACTTCACCACCATCGCCAATCAGGCCGAAAGCAAGTACAACTACCATTACCGCAATATCCACATCACCCGCTCCAACGTGGATGCCAGCGGCATCACCCACCGCATCACGGGCGAAGGCGACCACGGCGCGCCCTACAACGGCTTCATCCGTCTGTCGGACTGTGCCCGGGTGCACATTCACGACTGTCTCTTCACCGCCCACCGTATCTACTGGACCATCGGCAGCGCCAACCTGCCCGTACCCATGGGCTCCTACGACATCCGACTGGATCGCACAGCAGAGATCCGCATCAGCCGCTGTACCCAGACCACGGATATCCACGATAACCGCTACTGGGGCCTCATCGCCACCAACTTCTGCCGGGATCTGGTGTTTGAGGATTGCCACTTTTCCCGCTTCGATGCCACATGGGCGTGACCAACTGCACCCTGCGCCGCTGCCGTCTGGGCTGGCAATGCCTCAACGCCATCGGCAACGGCACCTTCCTGATTGAGGAAACAGAGGCTCACGGCGATGCTTTCGTCAACCTGCGGGAGGACTACGGCTGCACATGGCGCGGAGAGATCACCATCCGCAACTGCACCTGGGTGCCCCGCAGTGAAAAACGGGCTGTATTCAGCGCCCGCAACGATGGCACTCACAATTTCGGCTATGCCTGTCATCTGCCGGATGTGGTCATCGACGGGTTGACGGTGGTGGAGGATGCGCAGGACGACGCGCCCCTGTTTATTTTCAACGATTATCTGGGACATGAAGCGCCCGCCGAAATGGAGCATCCATGGATGCCCATCCCGCCCCGGCAGGTGAGGGTACGCGGCATCCATACTCAGCGGCCTATCCAGCTGTGTGAAAGGCCGGAATTGATGCCGGAGACGGTTTTTATAACAGAAACGGCGCAGGCCTAACAGACCGAAAGGCAGCGAACCATGAAACAAATCCTGATTTCTTTTGAGTATCAGTGCTGCCCCGTCTGGGTGTATGATGAGGCTGGTTGCCTGCTTTACAACGGCCTGCCTGATGGGATGCAGACTGATGAAAGCTTTGGTGCATTATGCGACGAGTTGCAAGATACGTACGATGCCCTGTTTGTGGATGATGGCAAAGTGTTTGCATATCTTGGGTTTGCCAGCGAAGCGGAGCTGGACAGCTTTAAAAAGCAGGTAGCCGTGGTGCGGGACAGGTTGGCAGCAGCCTGCGGGGACAGGTATCGCATTGAAACCTGAGTTACGCTCCAGCTGTACATCCATGCCCGCTATACAGCACAAGCCCCTCTGCGAAAAATGCAGAGGGGCTTGCAGACTGTCGAAAAACCCATACTTCTGTTCAAAAGTCGCACATCTTGCACCTACGGTGCTCGCTGTGCTTGCTGAAAAGCGCTGCGGCGCAAGGTTTTGTGGGCTCTGTTCC
>SVGQ01000123.1 GCA_015056245.1 Clostridiales bacterium
GCGAAGGCAAAGGACTCGCCCTTTGCCCACGATCTGCCGCCCATTCCGGATGTATCGGAGCAGAGCTGGTCGCTGTTCGGTGATTCCGGCAGCGCAGACGCATCCCTTTTCACTCCGAATCCCAAGGACTCGCCCTTTGCCCACGACCTGCCGCCCATTCCGGATACGCCGGAAGGGGAGTGGCCGTTGTTCGGAGCTTCCGACTCTCAGGAAGGTTCCGGCAGCCTGTATGGGGATCGCTTTCCGACAACGGCAGGTGTATCCACCGGCACCGGTGATCTGTTTGCAGACAGCCCGCCGTCCCGCTCCACTGCTGAGAAGGCTTCGCCAACCAATGGTTTGGACGGATTCTTCCCTCTTTTCGGAGAGGATGAGCAGGAGCACCCGTGGATGGCTTCGGC
Source organism: Clostridiales bacterium (assembly GCA_015056245.1). Classification (GTDB taxonomy): domain Bacteria; phylum Bacillota; class Clostridia; order Christensenellales; family Aristaeellaceae; genus Limiplasma. Next base: position 402 of record SVGQ01000123.1, read on the forward strand.
GGAAAGCCCTTCTCCCGACGATGAGGGTGAGCTGTTCAAGGACAGCGCCAGCAATCTGACGGCGGAGGAAAGCCCGCTGTACGGCACCAGCAGTTTTGATGCCGGTGATATGCCCAACCCCACCCGGGGCAATCTGCCCTATGAGCTGGTCAGCGGATTTGACACCAAGAGCCGCCAGAAGGTTCAGCTGGCAGAAGAGCAACCTCTTTTTGAGCCGGAATCCCAAGCGTCTGAAAAAGCAGATTTTGCCACAGGCAGCTGGACAGCCTCATCGCCCACTGTGCAGCAGCAGGCTGCCAAGCCGCTGCTCACCCAGAAAGCAGCCCAGCCAAAACCGAAAAGGCCGCCCATCAATCCGGTGAGGCTGATCCTGTTGCTGCTGGCGGTTGCCATGGCGGTGTTCTGCATCGTAGCAGGCTGCAAGATGCTTATGGGCTATGTGCAGAATACGGAGGACTGGGCACGTTCCCATGAGGAATTTCTCAATCAGCATGGGATCAGTATGAATCAGGCCGGGGAGATGGTGCAGCTGCCTCAGGATGGTTCCACCTTCGCTCCCTCCAACGGATCCGTACCAATGGCTGCGCATGGCTTTGCGGGTGTTCAGCAAGCTGCTGAGGCAACTCAGCCGACGCCCGTTCCTCTGCAGCGTACCAAACTGTACCAGTACCCGGATAACCCGCTGCGCAATCAGATCGCGTCCATTACGGATATTCGCGAGGAATACCCGGAGGTGGTGGGCCGCATTGTGATTCCCGGGGTGATCGATGAGTGGATCATGCACCGGAATAATACCTATTACCTGAACCATAACTTTCGGGGAACTTCGGCTGAGGGCGGCGCAGTCTTTATGGATGCGGCCTGTATGCTGGATACCCCGCCGGAGAACCTGCACCTGCGCGGCAGTGGCAGTGTGCCCGGCAAAACCTTTCATGCGCTGTGGCAATACAAAACCGGCGGTACCAACTTTGTCTACGAAGCAGAGGTGGCCCATGTGACCACCCTTTACGAGGAAACCAAGTACCTGCTGTATGCGGTCATTGAGGCTTCCGGGGACCCTGCCAGTCCTGCTTATTTCAATTATGCCAGCCATCCCACCTTTGCCACCGATGAGGAAATGCTGAACTACATGGCGCTGGCCCAACAGCACAGCCTGTACACCTTGCCGACGGATGTGCAGCCCGGCGACCGCCTGCTTACCCTGTCCACTGTTACTGGCGCTGATGACGGCGGCGATGGCAGCACCAATCTGGTGCTGATCTTCCGCAGCATGCGCTGATCTTATCACATCAAGGAGGAATCCCCTTTGAACAATCCTGTGATCTATCCCGCCCAGTGGCTCATGCCCGCCCCGGAAACCAACCTGACTGCATGGGCTTGCGTAGCCTGCGATCAGTACACCTCTCAGCCCGCCTACTGGCAGGAGGCGGATCTGCTGGTAGGCAGCCAGCCCTCCACTCTGCGCTTTATTCTGCCCGAGTGCTACCTGAGCGAGTCTGCCCAGCGCATTCCCCAGATCCAGCAGGCCATGCAGAACGCCATTGCTACTGGCGCGGTGCAGCCCACCCCGTGGCAGGGCTTCATTCTGACGGAGCGTACCACCCAGACCGGCGCCCGGTTGGGTCTGGTGGCGGTGATCGATCTGGAATGCTATGATTACCACAAGGGCTCCAAGAGCCTTGTCCGCGCCACGGAGGAGACCATCGAGAGCCGCATTCCGCCCCGTATGCAGGTGCGCAAGGATGCCATGCTGGAAACCAGCCATGTACTCATGCTGCTGGATGACCCCATGCACAGCGTGGTGGAGCCCCTCCACGAGAAGCGGGATGAGCTGGAGAAGCTCTACGACTTCCCCCTGATGCTGGGCGGCGGTCATCTGACCGGCTATGCCGTCAAGGATCCTGCGGATATTCAGGCGGTCTATGCCGCGCTGGATCAGCTCCACGCCCGTCTGGATCCCAGCAACCCCCTGCTGTTCGCGGTAGGCGACGGCAACCATTCTCTGGCTACCGCCAAGGCCATCTGGGAGAGCATCAAGCCCACCCTGACCTATGAGCAGACTGCCAACCATCCCGCCCGTTTCGCCATGGTGGAAGTGGAAAACATCCACGATGACGCGCTGTTGTTTGAGCCCATCCATCGGGTGCTCTTCGGCTATGACGGCGATGACATGCTGGACGAGATCGCCCGCTTTGCCACCGAAAAGGGCGCTTCCATTGCCGCCGACGAACAGGCCCAGCAGATCACCGTAGTCTTTGAGGGCAAGGAAGTGGAACTGGGCATCTCCGGTTCTCCCTACACCATGGCGGTCGGCACCCTGCAGGCTTTCCTGGATCAGTGGATGCAGGCTCACCCTGAAACCAAGCTGGATTATATCCATGGCGAAGATGCCGTGCAGGAGCTGGTCAAGGGCGAAGGCGCCATCGGCTTCCTGCTGCCCGCCCCCGACAAGAGCGACCTGTTCACCACCGTCATCCGCGAAGGCGCCATGCCCCGCAAGAGTTTCTCCATGGGCGAAGCCCACGAGAAGCGGTATTATATGGAGTGCCGCAGACTGAAGTAAGCGGGACGAGGCAGGGGCGCTGCCCCTGCACCCCGCCAAAGGGATTTCTTCCCTTTGGAATCCCATTTATACACCCATTTCATGGGCGCATAAAGAGCAATATATGCCAACACCCCTGTTGCACCGTTGATTCCGGGTGCAGCAGGGGTGCTCGTTTTGCAGGATTATCCACGCCTCGCAGAGAAGTATAATAAAATAACCATCGCTAACCAAATGGGTATGTACAGCCCCCTTCTGTTCCAACTGTTGCACAGCTCCCAGATCATCAAGGAGGACAAAGCATATGATCGGTGCCATCATTGGCGATGTGATCGGTTCCCGTTTTGAATGGAACAACCTGCTCAGCAAAGAATTTGACCTGTTCACCCCGGAGTGCCGCTGCACGGATGACAGCATCCTGTCCATTGCGGTCGCCAAAGCTCTTTTGGAAAGCAAGCCGGATTATTCCGATTTGGATACGCAGGCTGTACGCTGGCTGCGGGAGGTGGGCAACCGCTATCCGGATGGCTGGTACAGCCGCCGCTTCAAGGCGTGGCTCACCTGTGACGATCCACAGCCCTACGAGGCCAAAACCAACGGCTGCGCCATGCGGGTCAGTGCCTGTGCCCATGCTGCCCGCAGTCTGGAGGAAGCCAAGCGGTTATCCCATGCCGTTACAGCCATTACCCACAACCACCCGGAGGGCATCAACGGGGCGGAGGCTGTCACCGTTGCCGTTTATATGGCAAAGCAGGGCTGTACCAAGGAGAAAATCCGTCAGGCCATCGAAGCGGACTACTATACCTGGGACTTTACACTGGACAGTATCCGGCAGAACTATCCCTTCGACTACACCTGCGAGGGCAGTGTACCCCATGCCTTTGAGGCCTTCTTTGAATCCACAGACTTCGAGGATGCCATCCGGGGAGCTATCTCCATCGGCGGGGACAGCGACACCATCGCTGCCATTGCCGGAGCCATTGCGGGCGTATATTACGGCGTGCCGGAAGAACTGCGCCAGAAGACCCTTGGCTATATGGATGATGGCATGAAGGAGATCCTGTTTGCCTTTGAGGAACGGTTCGGTTGCCGGTGAAGCCATGACGAGCCATAGAGGTTCTGCACGGCAAGGAATTCCGCAGATCAAAAGGGTATGACATCATTATGGACATCAAAGAAAAAATCAAAGTGATTCTCGCACTGCTAGCTGTCATAGCAACTGGCATCTGGGTTGCGATTGCAGACGGCGGAGCCATTCCTGTGATTGTGGCTGTGGTGGGAACGCCCATCCTTCTTGCTGGGATCGTGCTCATCATCCAAGCAGATGGGGAAAGCGATGCCAGCGAAGCAGCTTCCACCTCCACCACGCCAGCCCCGGCGAAGGCAGCTCCCGCCCCTGCGGCGGATACCCGTAAAGCCACCAGCAAAACAGATTTTGAAATGGGCACCGTGATAGAAACAGGCCCATGGAGAACCGTGTACAAACTGATCAAGTATCATGGGCATGATGAAACGGTTATCGTGCCGGATGGGGTCAGATACATCGAGAAAATGGCCTTTACGAAAGATGTGAAGTTTTCCGAGCGTTTTGTTCCTCCTACGGGGCATTTCTACGGAGAAGGCCTCACACGGGAGGAAGATTACCGGTTGGCAGCAGGAACATGGGAGATCACAGTAAGCGGCGGCAAAGGTCTGCCGTTCCTCCGGAAGGTGATTTTACCCGAGAGTGTGAAATACATCGACGATTACGCATTCTGCTTTTGCAAAAATTTGGAAGAGATCAATTTACCCTTTGGCATGCAAAGAATCGGCAAGCATGCGTTCCATGGCTGCACCAGTCTCAAACGCATTGAAGTGCCAGTGGGTACGAACGTTGAGGACGGAGCCTTCGAGGATACCCATACGCAGGTCGTTCATGTAACAAAGAAACAAGCAACCAGCAGCACACAAACCACCAGCAAAACCAGCGACAACCTCATGAAAGAAGGAAACAGCATGACGAAACCCCCGGCAAACAAACCATCTGAGAAACAGCCAGCCCCTGCGGCGAACGATCGCATGCCAATCTCTTTGAGCGAATGGGAACAGATGTCCGAAACGAAAAAGGGGCAATTGGCAGAACTGTGCCTTTGCAGAGGCAAAGATGTACCTGTAGACCGGCATATCAATATGTCTTCGCTGTTTTCCGCATGCAGTAGCCTGAAACGATTGGACCTGTCCTGTTTTCGTCTTGCGCATGTATTTGGCTTAGAGGGCATGCTGAAAAACTGCACAAAACTGGAAGAAGTCGTCCTCTCTGATACCATTCAGCAGTGTACGATGCTAATCCCTACCGGCGAGACCGAGCGCACGCTGGTGCCAGTGCCGATGGCGGACATGGAACCCAACTATTCCCTTGGCGCACAGCCTTCCCACGCATATGCGGACTGCGACCCCTATAGATATGAGGATGTGCCGGTGATGAAGCATTTTGCTGACCTGACCGACAAAAGAAGGCGAGAGTTTCTGGGCTTGGTGGACGGCGCAAAGCTGACGATCGTTCCCCACAGAACACCGCCAGAAGAAGTGAAGCTTCCCCAGCCTACCTTTTACAGCTCCGCATCCGCCCGGCAACAGAACGATGAGCCCAGCCGTGGGCCCCGGGATGTACCCTCCATGATGAAGAGCCTTGAACAAGAGTACATGGGCGATGACTGGGAAGAAAACCTCCGCAGAGAATTGCGGTATTAACGAAAACGGCAGCGTGTGCGGCGAGCCTCGCCCCAACAGCCGCTGCAGATGAGATTTGGGGCGATCGGAGGGAAATTCGCCTTTCTTCCAAGCAGGAAACACGCAACCCGGCACGCTGACGCTTGCCTTCATCAACGCAAATACCGGACTGTCCGCCCGCTTTGCCGGGCATAATGGCAGCCCGGTTTTTTCATGCCCCAGAACGGATGCTCCCTCTTTGGCACCCCATCCGGCAGGATTTTGCCCCCCGCAACGAGAAATGAAACAGGTATGATTTTTTTCGCCATCATCCGGTGGCTCATCCCGCCACTCCCCACCGAAAGGAGACCGTCCCCATGCAAACCCAAAAGAAGACCAAAGCCGAAGCCTGGCAGGCCCTGAAATTCACCCTGTTCTCTGCCAGCGCCGGCATCATCCAGATTGGCACCTTTGAGCTGTTCACCAAGGCCTTTGGCTGGACTTACCTGCCCGCCTACCTGACCTCGCTGGTGCTCAGCGTTCTGTGGAACTTCACCTTCAACCGCCGCTATACCTTCCGCAGCGATGCCAACGTACCCCGTGCCATGGCGCTGGTGGCGCTGTTCTACGTGGTGTTCACGCCCCTGAGCGGCTGGTGGGGCAAGGCCCTCACCGATGCGGGCTGGAATGAGGATCTGGTGATGATCGGCACCATGCTGATCAACTTTGTGACCGAGTTCCTGTACCAGAAGTTCGTGGTCTACCGCGGTATGATCGACACCAACGATGTAGCCAAGCGCGCCATGGCAAAGGAAGCGGCACAGGCTGTCCAGACGGCACAAGCTGACGAAACCATGACCGCCGAATAACGGCAAGCTGCAACAAACCCAACATTCCAGCACAAGGAAGCATGCAACATGACTGAAAACCAACCCGCAAAGCGCAAGCTGAACCTGAAAAAGATCCTGTCCCTGAGCCTGTCCGCCATTCTGGTGGTGCTGCTGGCCCTGTACATCTGGCAGAACCGCCACGATATGGCCCAGCTGCTCAAGCTGGACGCGGGCACCGTGGCTCTGATGTTCCTGTTCGGTCTCGGCGGCTGCGTGATGAACTGCGTCTATCACCGCATCATCCTGAGCACCTTCAAGGTGGAGCTGGATCTGGTGGACTGGATGGGCGTGGTGATGGTCAGCAACGTGATCGCCTTTGTGATGCCCCTCCGCGCTGATTTGATCTTCTCTGCCGCCTACTATAAAAAGGTCAAGGGACTGGCCTATACCCGCAGCGTATCTATCGCCGCAGGCAACGTGGTGTTTGGCGTAGCCTTCGCCCTTTTGGAAACTGCCGTGGCCCTGATCCTCACCGGCATCATCGACGGCAAGTGGCCTCTGGCCCTGTGGCTGATTTTGATCGTGGGCGTGATCGGCGTGGCGGTTTTCCTTGTCATCGCGCTGGTGCTGGGGGATCATCCCCCGGCTTTCGTGCGCAAGCACCGCATCATCCGCGAGATGGTGGAGGGCTTCATCCAGCTGCTTCGGGACAAGCGGATGCTGATGGAGCTGGTTTGCTGCCTGATCACCAACCATTTGTTCCACCTGCTGCTGTACATGGTCTGCTTCCACGCCATCGGCATGGAGATGACCATCTATCAGGCCCTGCTGTACAACAGCATGAGCAAGCTCAGCAGTATGCTCACCATCGTTCCCGGGAATATTGGCATCAAGGAGGCCGTCATGGGCTTTGCCACCGGCATGATGGGCAACCTGTTCCAGAGCGGCGTGATGGTATCGCTTTTGCAGCGCGTCACCCTGATGATTGTCTACATCGTGGTGGGCGGCCTGTTTGCGTGGCCCGTATTCCGTAAAATGAAGCTGGCTGACCGTCAGCCGGAGGAAATCCAATGAACGACCGTCTCCGGGAAAAAATCGCCATGCTACCCGAAAGCCCCGGCTGCTACATCATGAAAAGCCAGGGGGAGATCATCTACA
>SVGQ01000124.1 GCA_015056245.1 Clostridiales bacterium
CTACGGTGCTCGCTGTGCTTGCTGAAAAGCGCTGCGGCGCAAGGTTTTGTGGGCTCTGCCCACACCCGGCAGGAAACTGAGTTTCCTGCACCTTCCCCTTTTTTGACAACCTGACGGGCAGACAAATGTCTGTCCGCTTTTTCATCGATAAATCCCCCCGCACAGGCATTGCAACCTGCGGCAGGGGGATTTGCTTCTTTACTTGTTACTCAGATACTCATCAATGGCAGCCGCGGCAGTCTTACCTGCGCCCATGGCCAGAATGACCGTAGCTGCGCCGGTGACTGCGTCTCCGCCGGCATAAATGCCCTCACGGGAGGTCCTGCCGGTCTCCTCTTCCACGATGATGCCGCCCCAGCGCTGGGTGTCCAGACCCTGAGTGGTGGCTTTGATCAGCGGATTGGGAGAGGTGCCCAGCGCCATGATGACACAATCCACAGGCAGATCAAACTCGCTGCCTTCTACCGCCACAGGACGGCGGCGACCAGAGGCATCCGGCTCGCCCAGTTCCATCTGCTGGCAGCGCATAGAGGCAACCCAGCCCTGCTCCCCTTCGCTGATGGACAGGGGATTGGTCAGGAACTTGAACTGGATGCCTTCTTCCATGGCATGCTCCACTTCCTCCCGGCGGGCAGGAAGCTCCGCTTCGGTGCGGCGGTACACGATGGAAACCTCAGCCCCCAGACGGCGGGCACAGCGGGCTGCGTCCATGGCAACATTGCCTCCGCCCACCACAGCCACACGCTTGCCGCGCTGGATGGGGGTATGGCTGTCCTCCCGGTATGCCTTCATCAGATTGATGCGGGTGAGGAACTCATTGGCAGAATATACGCCCTTCAGGTTCTCGCCGGGAATGCCCATAAATTTGGGAAGGCCTGCGCCGGAGCCGATGAACACTGCCTCGTAGCCGTATTCCTGCATCAGTTCATCGATGGTGATGGTCTTGCCGATGACCACATTGGTTTCCACCTTCACGCCCAGCTGAGCGAGGGTGTCCACTTCCTGCTGTACGATGGCCTTGGGCAGACGAAACTCGGGAATACCATATACCAGCACGCCGCCCGCCAGATGCAGGGCTTCGTAAACTGTCACTTCATAGCCCTTCTTGGCAAGATCGCCAGCGCAGGTGAGTCCGGAGGGGCCGGAACCCACAATGGCGACCTTGTGTCCATTGGAAGCAGGCTTTTGGACAGGCTGGGTGGCATTGGCATTGTGCCAGTCCGCAACAAAACGTTCCAGACGACCGATCGCCACCGGCTCACCCTTGATGCCACGGACGCACTTGCTTTCACACTGGCTCTCCTGAGGACATACACGACCACAGACCGCAGGCAGGGAACTGGCCTCAGCAATGATCTGATAAGCGGCTTCGAAATCGCCCTTTGCCACTTCCTGAATAAAAGCAGGAATATAAATCTTGACCGGGCAGCCAGCCACGCAGGCCTTATGCTTGCAATTCAGGCAGCGCTGCGCCTCATCGATTGCCTGCTCAGCGGTATAGCCCAGCGCAACCTCACTGAAATTCCGGCTGCGCTCCACAGGATCCTGAGTAGGCATGGGATTCTTTTGCAGGGCCATATTAGGCATGGGTCTGTGCCCCCTTGAACAGATTGCAGGTTTCCTCATAGGCATGGCGCTCAAAATCGCGGTAGGTAGCCCCGCGGGCCATGGCCTCGTCAAAATCGATCAGATGACCATCGAATTCCGGGCCATCCACACAGGCGAATTTGGTTTCGCCGCCCACGGTCAGACGGCAGCCGCCGCACATGCCCGTACCATCGATCATGATGGGATTCATGCTGGCTACGGTCTTAATGCCATACTGTTTGGTCAGCTGGCAGACGAATTTCATCATTATCAGCGGACCGATGGTAATGACTTCGTCGTATTCTTCGCCGGATTCGATCAGCTTTTTCAGCGCATCGGTCACCAGACCCTTTTCGCCCCAGTTGCCGTCATCGCTCATGCGAACCAGCTTGGTGCTGGCGGCTTTGAACTCTTCTTCCAGAATCACCAGATCCTGATTGCGGAAACCTACGATGGCATGCACTTCACAGCCAAGGTTGTGTAGTTTCTTGGCTACAGGGTACGCAATGGCGCAGCCCACGCCGCCGCCCACCACAGCTACTTTTTTCAGACCGTCGGTATGGGTGGCGCGGCCCAACGGGCCCACAAAATCGTGGATGAAGTCGCCTTCATTGAGGTGGTTGAGCTTTTCCGTAGTCGCGCCCACCACTTGAAAAATAATGGTGATGCTGCCTTTTTCCCGGTCGAAATCCGCAACCGTAAGAGGAATGCGCTCGCCTTCCGCATCCACCCGCAGAATGATGAACTGACCCGGTTCCGCCTTTTTGGCTACCAACGGCGCTTCCACTTCCATCAGGGTGACGGTGGGGTTCAATACTTTTTTCCGAAGAATCCGATTCATGCTCTCTGTCCTTCCAGCGGCGAAGGCCCCTGCCTGCGCCGATTTGAATAACAATTACGCGAAGAAGCTGTACACAGCCTTGATAACCGCATCGCCCTGCTCTTCCGTCATGCCGTAATACATGGGCAGACGGAGCAGACGCTCGCTGTCCTCAGTGGTGTAGCGGTCCTCGCCCGCAAAGCGTCCAAACTGGATGCCCGCCTTGGCGCTGTGCAGCGGAATGTAATGGAACACAGCGTTCACATCGTTCTTTTTGAGATGGTCCAGCATGGCGGTACGCTGGGCCAGATCCTTCATTTTGATATAGTACATGTGGGCGTTGTGACCGCACTCCGCAGGCACCTGCATCAGGGTGATCCTGCCGTCGGCAGCCAGTTCCTGCAAACCCTCGTTGTACTGATTCCAGCGGGCCATGCGCTGGGCGGTGATGGCCTCGTGCTGCTCCAGCTGCGCCAGCAGATAAGCCGCGTTCAGTTCGCTGGGCAGGAAAGAGGAACCGATATCCACCCAGGTGTACTTGTCCACCTGACCACGGAAGAAACGGCTGCGGTCGGTGCCTTTTTCACGGATGATCTCGGCGCGTTCCAGCAATTCCTGATCGCTGAGGATGACCGCGCCGCCCTCGCCCATGCTGAAATTCTTGGTTTCGTGGAAGCTGAAACAGCCCACCGCGCTCATGCTGCCCGCCTGACGGCCTTTGTATGTGGAAGAAACCGCCTGCGCCGCATCCTCCACCAGCGGAATGCCGTACTCTTTGGAGATGGCTTCCAAAGCGTCCATATCACAGCAGACACCAGCATAGTGCACCGGTACGATGGCCTTGGTTTTGGAGGTGATAGCAGCCCGTACGCATTCCGGGTCGATGTTCATGGTCTCCGGACACACATCCACAAACACGATGGTGGCGCCCCGCAGCGCAAACGCGTTGGCGGTGGAGCAGAATGTGTAGGAAGGCATGATGACCTCATCGCCCGGGCAGATATTCAGAAGGATCGCCGCCATCTCCAGCGCAGAGGTGCCGGAGGTGGTCAAAAGAGCGCCCAGACCACCGGTAATGCGGACCAGTTCCTCATTACAACGCTTGGTAAAGGAGCCATCGCCGCAGATTTTCCGGCTGGCAATCGCCTGAGCTACATATTCGCTGCTTTCTTTTACATAAGGCGGCACATTGAACGAAATCATCGTTATCCCTCCAATGAAGTATGGGTAATCGCAAATTTCATTATATCACATTCCCAGTAATCTGTCATGTAAAACCATCATTCGGGCCGCCTATGCCGAAAATCAGGCTGAAATGACGGAATCAGCATGGTTAGCCTACCTTTTTTGATCGTCTCTTGTCCAGCAGAAAGCAACCTTTCATCAATCAAAATTGACCACCGGGCAGAAAATCTTCTGCCCGGCGCAGTTTTCGCTGCTCAACCGCGAACCGTCAGGGAACGCACACCCATTTGCTGAAGGCGTACTTCATAGTGGCAGCAGGTTTCCACCACCAGCAGATAATCCTGTTGCGGATCCACTTCAAAAGAGAACTGTCCCATACCACAGCCCTGCCACACGGAAAGCACCTGCCGGGAGGACAACAGTTGCAGTTTCAACCGCCACTGACAATGCCCGCAGGGCAGCATGATGCCGCTGATGATACCATTGCAGCAGGTACACTCCGGGGATTCAGGTACATCGGGCTGCTCCGGCGTCTCCGGATTGGTCGGCGGTTCTGGTTGCGCTGTGCACTCGCCCAGCCCGGTCATGCCGCCTACAAAAGGATACCAATGCAGTTCAAACCCACTGCCCTCAGGAACGGACAAGCTGCCCAGGGCCGCGTTGCCGTTGATGTTGCCGCCGCTGGGGTTGGCGTTCCACCCAGTAAAGGGAGCCAGCACGCTGCCATAGATGGCTGTTGCCACCTGCATGTTGACGGTTTTGGCATCCATCAGTACATACAGGGTGCGGTTTGCCTGTTCCATGCTGCCCCAGATGCCATTGGTGATGGTGAGCCCATCGCCGCTGTAGATGCGCACGATGTTCAGGCTGCCCGCCGGGGTCTGGATGCTCAGCGGGCCTGTCAGGCTGCCGTCCGCAGGCCACGATACATCGAACACGTTTTGCCGGGAATCGCTGCCGGTGAGCACTGCGCCGCTGTTTTGCCAATCGACAGTGCCATTTGCCGCCAAGGCGGCGATATTCTCCATTCGGCAAGCGAGGCTTTGCCGGGCAGCCTCAAAGAAGGTGGGCACATTGGCGCTGAGCCGTGCTGCCGGGATGTAGCGGGGCGTGTCATAACTGGAGATCACATAGTGGCTGCCGTTATCGGAGGGTGCCCAGTAGGGACTGCCATCCGCAGCGTAGAGTGCTGCCAGTTCCGCACTCTGGTCGGGGTTGTCACTTTTGCCGATCAGGTAGGTGCTGCCGGGGCCTGCCTGAAATACGCTGCCCCCGGTGACTACATTGCCCACCACCGTCAGCGCTCCCGCGATGTTCACATTTCCGCCTGCCAGAAAGCGCACCGCAAAGGGATCATAGGGAATGGCTGGCTGGCCCTGCCGTCCGAAAGCCACCGACATGCCCCGATTGCTGGTGATGGATCCCGCCGCCGCGATAGCGCCCTCCGTGTCGATGATGTTATTCAGATCGCCCAGAATCAGTCCGTTATAGCCTGCCCCGATTCCGAAGGGCTGACCCTCCACCTCCTGCCAGCGCAGATCCTGATAGGGAACGCCGGTATAAGTTGCCATAGGCATCCGCTCCTTTCTGCCCCATCCTATGCAGAAAAATACAGACTGTGCGCAAGGGAGGGATTGAATGAACAGAGCGGTTTTGGTATGATTTGGGGTGCATTGTAAGGAATGCTTTTTCCATCGTTGCGAGGTGAGGGTATGTACCGGGGATTGTTGGTGGTGAACGCTTTTCTGCGCACCAGTAAGTTTGATGAGCTGTACACTTTTTTAGCGCAAGCCGCTGAAAAAGAAAAAATGCAGCTGGATGTGATGACCAACGCGGAGCTGGTCTGCGCTCTGGAGGGGGATTTTGTTCCTGAACAGTACAGCTTTGTCGTTTTCTGGGATAAGGATGTGCTGCTGGCCCAGCGGCTGGAAAAGCTGGGGATGCGGCTGTTCAACTCTGCCCGTGGCATTGCCCTGTGTGATGACAAGTCCCTCACGTGGCTTGCGCTGAAGGATCAGGGGATTCCCATGCCCCGCACCGTGCCTGCTCCCATGACCTTTCCCAACATCGGCTATCCCACGCTGGATTTTGCCGCCCAGATCGGCAACAAGCTGGGCTACCCCGTTGTGGTGAAGCAGTGCTGCGGTTCCTTCGGGCAGCAGGTGTATCTGTGCCACGAACAGCAGCAATTGCTGGACAAAGTGAAGGAACTTGCTGGCGTGCCGATCCTTTTTCAACAGGCGGTTGTGGAAAGCATGGGCCGGGATGTGCGCATCAATGTGGTGGGCGGTCAGGTGGTGGCCTCCATCCTGCGCAGAAGCACAGCCGGAGATTTCCGCAGCAACCTGACGCTGGGCGGCGAGATGGAGCCCTACTCCCCCACCGAAGCGGAAGCCCGGCTGGCGATCCGTGCCGCCGAATTACTGGGGCTGGATTTTGCCGGGGTGGATGTGCTCTTTGGCAAGGACGGCCCCATCCTGTGTGAAGTAAACAGCAACGCGCATTTCAAAACCACTTTGGCCTGTACCGGTGTCAACATGGCGCAAGCCATTATGCGCCATATCCGGGCAAAAATCGGAGGATGCGTATGAAACCAAAAATCTGCTGGCTCCTGTATGATGCGAAAGATCTGGCAGTGAACCGGGACTATGCTGCCCTGATGCAAAAAACCGGGACATGCTATGGTCTTGCCACCGAAGCAGTTACCTTGCAGGAGCTGACTTTCGGCATGGATACAACCGGACAGCCCACCCTGCTGCGAAGCGGGCAGCCCGCCCGCCCAGATGCCATCCTTTCCCGCATGCGGGTGAACTGGGTCAGCGAGCATTTGGAGCGCATGGGGATTCCTGTATTCAACAACAGCAAGGTATGCCGCATCTGCAATGACAAACGCCGCACCCACCTGTTCTTGCAGGGACTTCCCATGGCAGAGACCGTGTTTCTGGATGGTTCCTATGGCATCACCACCGCGCCTGTCAGCTATCCCCGGGTGCTGAAACCCGCTGACGGACACGGCGGCGAGGCAGTGCAGCTGATCGATAACCAACTATCCTGGCAGGAAGCCTCCGCCGCATTGCAGATAGCCGGGCCCAGACCCGCCCTGCATCAGGCGGTGGTGAGCCGCCCGGGACAGGATCTTCGGGTCTATGTGCTTTTCGGCATGATCCTTGCGGGAGTGCTGCGCACTGCCAAGTCCGGCGTGGTCAGCAACTTCAAACTGGGCGGCAGCGTGGAACTGCACGAACTGACCAATGCGGAGCGCACCTTGGCAGAAGCCGTCATTCAGCGGTTTGAGGACGCAGACGCGCCCCTGCACATGGCGGGCGTGGATCTGCTGTACACGGAGGACGGCCCTGTCATCAGCGAGGTGGAAGACGTGGTGGGCAGCCGGATGCTGTATCAGGTATCCGATATCGATTTGGTGGATCTGTACCTGCAAGGGATCGCGCAGCGTATATAGCCCCCGAAAACCCTTGACAAATACAGCCTTTGCGGCTATTATGAAAAAGATTATGATTATTTACCAGGGGAGGCACTTCCAATGGCAGCTTTGACTATGGACAAGTTGGTTGCGCTCTGCAAAGGGCGCGGTTTTATCTATCCCGGCAGCGAGATCTACGGCGGTCTTGCCAACAGCTGGGACTACGGCCCTCTGGGCGTTGAGTTCAAGAACAACGTGAAAAAGGCCTGGTGGCAGAAGTTTGTTCAGGAAAGCAAGTACAACGTGGGTCTGGATGCCGCCATCCTGATGAACCGCGAAGTATGGGTCGCTTCCGGTCACGTGGGCGGCTTCAACGATCCCCTGATGGACTGCAAAGCCTGCAAGGCCCGCTTCCGCGCTGACAAGCTCATCGAAGACTTCACCGAAGGCGCTGAAACCGGCGACGGCTGGACCAACGAAGAGCTGGAAACCTACATCAACGAGCACGACATCGTCTGCCCCACCTGCGGCAAGAAGGATTTCACCGGCATCCGTCAGTTCAACCTGAT
>SVGQ01000125.1 GCA_015056245.1 Clostridiales bacterium
CATAAGCATGTGGATCTGTCTGTATGCATGGAAGATCTGCCGCCCGCCATCCAGCCCTTTGAGGAAACGGACGACACCCTTGTTCAAGCGGTGCTGGCGTTGCCGATAAAGCAGCGGCAGGCGGTGGTGCTGCATTACTATCAAGGGCTCACCGTGCAGGAGGCAGCGCAAGCCATGGGAGTCTCCCGCCGTGCTGCCCATGACAGGCTGGCGAAGGCACAGAAGCTGCTGAGAAAGGAATTGGAGGGGTGGTATCGTGATGAATGAGCAGAAGTTCTGTAATCAGATCGACCGCCGCTTGTCCGGCCTATGCGCCAGCGAGGAACGGCGGCAGCGCATCTGGGAGGCAGTGATGACGGAAAAAACATCAGTGAAGCAGCCAATGCAACCTGCACAGGCAGTTCCTGCCCGTTCCATCCCCAAACGGCTGGCGCTGGTGGCGGCATTGCTGCTGTTGTTGCTGCTGGCCTGTGCGGCGGCGGTTGTCTATGATTGGAATGTGCTTGCTTTTTTAGGACTCGGGCAGGATGCGTCCACTGCCGCCATTGTTACGCCTGTTGAGGGGTGGGCAAATAGCGGCGGCTGGACGATCGGGATCAACAGTGCGATCACCGATGGAGAGTATCTGGCCTTTGACTGGACGCTGGAAAAGCAGGGTTTGGAAATTCCCGAATACATACAGGTGGAAAGCCTTACCGCCAATGGGCTGCCCTTGTGTATTGACGGTACGGATGACTTCCATTGCCAATGGGTGCCGGGGGTGTTTTTCAGCGGAAATGATCAGGGCGGCGAACTGTGCCGCTTGCCAGAAGGATTGACTGGCGATTCGTTGCTGGTGGAGATGGTCATCGGGCTGTACAAGCCTTCCCGACCGGTTTATCTGATGGAAATGTTCGACGAAAAAATGGCTCGGCAAAAGCTGGACGAGGGCTATTATGTGATTGCCGAGGGCGAGGGCTTCGTGCTGGATTTGCCCGGTGAAGGGCTGTGCCATTGCTTTGGCATGGTGAATGACACCACGGGCGAAGGGCTGGAACGCACGGAGATGATCGTACGCTTCACGGTGGATGCGAAAGCCGGACGGGCTACCCGCCGGGGATTACCTCTGCCGGAGCCGGTACGGTATCCGGGCTTCACCATGGCGTACACCGATGCCACTGCCTCCGCGCTGCAAATCCGCTTACGTATCGTGCTAACCCCGGATGAGAACACTCGGGAAGCCACCTGTGCCCTTCTGGAGAAAGGGTATTTCAGCGTGACGGATGCCAAGGGTGAATGGTTGGAAACCATTGTGCTGGATGGTTTGGGCGGTGTGGAACAGGCAGCGGACGGGTGCTGGTGTGCTGTGTATGAGTGCAGCCTTGCGCAGGACGCGGATCTGCCGGAGGACGTCAGTCTTTCCTATCGCACGCACGATGGACAGGTCTTTGTTGCCCCGCTGCGGATCAGTGAGGGGGTATAAGCATCAGGAGCTGTTGCAGGAAAACATGCTGCAACAGCTCCTTTTCGTCCCCACCCCTTGCCATCCCACCTGCAATCCAGTACAATAGAACTGTATGCGGTCATTTGCCGCCATGCAATCAAACCTTTATGAAGGAGTGCATCCCCATGCGTCTGGATAAATTTTTGAAGGTGTCCCGCATCATCAAGCGCCGCACCGTAGCCAATGAAGCCTGCTCCGGCGGCCGCGTCAGCCTCAATGGCAAGGTGGCTAAGCCCGGCGCGGAGGTCAAGGTGAACGATATTCTGGAGATCCGCTTTGGCAATCGGGTGGGCCGCTACCGTATCGCGGAAGTGAAGGAAGTGGTGCGCAAGGAAGGCGCTGCCGATATGTACGAGGTGCTGGAAGAGGACGCCGCCACCAAGGCAGAACGGGGCGCGGAAGAATGATCAGCTATGCCATTATTCTGGGCGGCGGCAGCGGTCAGCGCATGGGCGCGGGCATGAACAAGGTGTTTCTGCCGCTGAGGGGCGTGCCGGCGATTGTGCGGTCGGTAGCGCCGTTCTCCGGCTTGTGCAAGGGCGCTGTGGTGGTGGCCCGCGCTGAGGAAGTGGACGACATGCGCGCGCTGCTCAGCCGTTATGGTCTCAGCCGCTTTGTGCTGGCGGTAGTGCCCGGCGGCGATACCCGTCAGGGTTCGGTGAAAAACGGTATGGATGCCCTGCCCGCTGATGCCGAAGCGATTCTGGTACACGACGGTGCCCGTTGTCTGGTGACGGAAGAAGTCATCCGGCGGGTGCTGGAGGGCATCGAAAGCCATGATAACGGTGTGGCAGCTGTCTCGGTGACCGATACCATCAAGCGGGCCAGCGAAAAGGGTCAGGTGCTGGAAACGCTGGACCGCTCCGAGCTTTACGCCATGCAGACCCCGCAGGGGTTCCGGGCGGCGGATCTGTTCGCCGCGCATCAGAAAGCCGCTGAGGAAGACTATCTGGCAACGGATGACGCTGCTTTGGTGGAATACTGGGGCAAGCCCGTCTACCTGACCGAGGGCAGCCGGGAGAATCTGAAATTAACCACGCCGGTGGATTTGGCCTTTGCGGAGGCGATTCTGCGGGATCGTGAGGAACGGGAGGCTGTGAAGGGATGCTGAGGATCGGACATGGCATGGATGTACACAAGCTGGTGGAAGGCCGCAAGCTGATCCTGTGTGGTGTGGAAGTGCCTCATACGCTGGGCCTGCTGGGTCACAGTGACGCGGATGTAGCCACCCACGCCCTGATGGACGCGCTGCTGGGCGCGGCTGCGCTGGGAGATATCGGCAAGCTGTTCCCGGATACGGATATGCAGTATAAGGGCGCGGATTCTATCGAACTGCTCAAGGTGGTCATGGGCCGCCTCAGCGAGAAAGGCTATGCGCCAGTGAATGTGGATGTGACCATCGTGGCGCAGAAGCCCAAGCTGCGCCCCTATATCGATCAGATGCGCCAGCGGCTGGCGGAGGCTATGCAGCTGGATGTGGATCTGGTGAATGTAAAGGCCACCACCACGGAGCATATGGGCTTTGAGGGCGAGGAGCGGGGCATGTCCGCCCATGCGGTGTGCCTGATCGAGAAAGCCTGAACCTGACAGAGTAGCCGCACAAAAGCAACCCCACACTATCCCCTCAGAAAGGAGCCGCCTCATGCAAAAGACCGTGCCTGCAAGGAACCGCCTGCTGCTGGTGGCTGGCTTTACCTTCTTTGCGGGCTGTCTCCTGGGCAAACAGGTTTCCAGCGGCTTGTGGATGGTATGGTTGCTGGGAATCGGCGTGGCGGTGTGCGCGGTGCTGCTGGCGGGCAGGCGCAGCCTGACGCTGGGCATCGCCATTTGTTTCTGTGCCTTGGGCTTGATGCGGGTCATCCCTGCGCTGCACCCGGAAACCCCAAAACCGGGAGCCTATGAGCAAATCACCGGCAGGGTGGCGGGGGAAGGCCGCTTGCGCACCGATAACCGCATCACTTTCACCCTGACGGATATTTCGCTGGATGGCACACCCGTTTCCGGGCGCGCTTATTGCAGCGTATACTACCACGACGAAGAACCGCCTGCAGTGTTTGACGGCGCGCAGGTATCCATGCCCGGACGCATTTACCGCCCGGATGGGCAGAGCGGCGCAGCGCGCTTCGATTTCCGCAGTTGGATGCTGCAGAATCGTATGCAGTTCGGCATTGCGGTTTCTCAGCCGATCACGGTGCACAATACCCCGGATACCGCGCCCGTCACCGACTGGGCGTACCGGCTCAAAAATGCCTTCCGGGCAGCCCTCACCCGCACCATGGGCGAGGGCGCGGATCTGGCAATGGCTCTTCTCTTCAGCGACCGGGAAGGGGTGGAGGAGCAGGAGTATCAGGCTTTCAGCCGCTTGGGCATCGCTCATGTGATGTCGGTTTCCGGTCTGCATGTGGGCATTCTGGGCACAGCGGTTTGCTGGCTGCTGGAAAAACTGCGGCTGGGAAAAGGTAAATGGTTTCTGCTGGCAGCCTTTCTGGCGGTCTATTGTGCTCTGACGGGCTTTTCGGCGGCCTCCACCCGCGCGGCGGTGATGCTCTTGCTGAGCTATGGCGCGTCCGCCTTTCTGCGGCCCCGGGATCCGCTGGATCATCTGGGGGCAGCCATGCTGGCGGTGCTGTTGATCCAGCCCATGCAGGCTTTCTCTGCCGGATTGATGCTGTCGGTGTCAGCGGTACTGGGCATTGATCTTATCAAGCCTGCTTTGATGGGACTGGTGGAGCATGAGCTGCCCAATCCTGCCCAGACCATGGCTGTATACAACGGTTTTTCCTGGCAAAGGATCCGGCAGGGTCTCCACCGCCTGGTGTATCGGTTGGTGGACGCGCTGGTGTTCAGCCTGTCAGCCCAGCTGGGCGTGCTTTTGCCCACCGCTATGTATTTCCATCAGGTACCGGTGTATGGCGTGTTCATCAACGCGCTGGTGGTGCCTGTGATCAGTCTGCTGGTGCCGCTGGATCTGCTGGCTTTGGTCGCTTCGCCGATTCCGTGGCTTGGTGAGGCAGTCGGTTGGCTGGCTTCCCGGCTGGGGGCGAGCGTTCTGTGGGCAGTGCGGCTGCTCAACACCCTGCCCATGGCTTCTGTGCGGGTGGGCCGGGTGGCTTCCATCTGGCTGCTGGTAGCGCTGGTGGCGGCGGTTGCTGTTTCCCGGGCGGTGCGCTGCAAGGCGTGGCGTCGTTTGGGAGCAATTGTGCTGGCTGCGCTGGCAGCTTTTGCGGGGCTGTGGCTTTCCGCGCCGCCAACCACCCGCTATCTGCAATTGGCAGTGGGACAGGCGGACGCGGCTTTGCTGATCGACAAGGACAAGACCATCGCCATTGATGTGGGCGTTGACGGCAGCGCAACGCTGGATTATCTGATGGACGCTGGCCGGGATATCGACGCTCTGTATCTGACGCATCTCCACATTGACCACGCGGGCGGCGTGCCCTATCTGCTGGAAAGCGGCATCCGCATCGGACAGGTATATCTGCCGGTGAACGCAGCCTTGCAGCGGCTGGACGAGGATGCGCTGGCGGTGCTGGATGTGATCCAGCAGGCGGGCATTCCCATCTGGGAGATCGCTGCCGGGGATGTCCACACCTACCCAACGGTGACCATCCGCAGTCTGTGGCCTGACGCGGGCACGCTGCGCGCCGGGCAGGATGCCAACGATCTGCCCATGGTGCTGGCGATCGAAATGGCGGGCTATACCATTCTCAACACGTCCGATTTAACGGGGCATTACGAGAACTACGCCGCTGTGCCCTGTGATGTGCTGAAAGTAGCCCATCACGGCAGCACGGACAGTACCGGCGATGCGTTTCTGGATACCACCGAGCCAAGGCTGGCGCTGATCAGCTGCTCTTCCGGCAGCAAATCCCTGCCGGGCCTGGCCATGCTGGAACGTTTGCAGCAGCGGGGCATTCCTTATCTGCGCACCGATGAATCCGGCGATATCACCATATCTGTCAAGAATGGGCGGCTGATGGCAGTGCCCTACAAAGGAGGAGGAAACCGATGAATCATACCGCGTTTTTTGATCTGGTGAAAAAGGGAACCATCGGTGATGCCTACCTGATGGAAGGCCCGGAAGAGTATATCAAGCAGCAGGCGTTGGAACGGCTGAAAGAAAAGATCCTGCCTGCCGGGTTGGAGGAAATGAACCTGACGGAACTGACCGACCCGGACGCGGACGCGCTGATCGCTGCCGCCGAAACTCTGCCTTTTATGGGGGAGAAGCGGCTGGTGGTGGTGAAGGAATGTAATCTGCTCACCAGCGGCAAAAAGGCTGAAGATGAAAACAAGGTCAAGGCCATTACGGAGTATGTGGGGCATATTTCTCCCTCCACCTGCCTGATTTTTTACGTAAAGGGCAAGGCAGATGGGCGCAAGAAGCTCTACACCCTGCTGAAAAAGAAGAACGCCATCGTGGACTTCTCCCCCATGAGCGACGCTGAATGCGCCGCGTGGGCAGCCAAAACCATGCAGCGCATGGGCAAGCAACTCAGCCGGGACTGCGCTGAAAAGCTGGTCTTCACCGTAGGCCGGGATGCGGCGCTGCTCAAGCAGGAGATGGAAAAGCTGGCTTCCTACCTGACGGACCGGGATACCGTCACCGATGCGGATATCGATGCCGTCTGCACCCGTTCCTCGGAATACACAGTGTTCCAGATGGTGGACGCGCAGGTGGCTGGCAACAACCAGCAGGCGTTTTCCCTGCTCCGGGATGTGCTCCGGGGCGGCGAGGACCGCATCATGGTGCTGGCTATGCTGCTTCGGCAATATCGCATTCTCTATCACATGCGCTGCATGCTGGATGAGCGCACGCCCCAGCAGTCTCAGGCGCAGTTGCTGGGCATCCCGCCCTTTGCCGTGGGGCGCACTCAGCAACAGGCCAAGCGTTTTGAGAAGGAACGCCTGAAAGCAGCCTATGATATGCTGCTGGCCTATGAGCAGGGCATCAAGTCCGGTCGCTTGCCGCAGGAAGCCTGCGCGGAGAACGCGCTGCTCAAGCTGGAGGAAATCCTCCGGGGGCAGAGCACTTGATACGGCAAAAAAACTTGCCCTAATGGCGGGTTTTTGGTATGATGCATTCGTTGCATCTTTGCATGCGAGCGTATACAAAAGAACGATGGGATGCTGATGGCGAGTACAGTCGCACATCTTGCGCATTCTGCGCTCGCTGTGCTTGCGCTTTTGCGCTGCGGCGCTGATTTGCGAGGCTCTGCCTCGCGCTCCGGCAGGAGCCTAAGAGGCCCCTGCACCCCACACATTGATTATCATCGCTCTGTTTGAGCCAAAAGGAGGCGCATCCGCTGTGTCCGATACTGTGAAGCAGGTTGCCATGCGAATTCTGGATCTTCGAGAAATCTCGGACTACACCGTCGAGGAAATGGCAGAAGCTCTGGAGGTACCCGTAGAAGAATACCGTAAATATGAAAGCGGCGAAGAAGATATGCCCATCAGCTTTCTGGTAAAGCTGGGCGAAGTGTTCCATGTGGACATGACCGAGCTGCTCACCGGCGAGACGCCCCGCCTGAATGTGCTCAGCGTTACCCGGGCCAGCAAGGGCCGCGAGGTCAACTGCCACGACCAGTATGTCTACAAGAACCTGGCGTACAACTTCATGAATCGCAAGATCGAGCCCATGTATGTCACCGTGCCGCCGGATGTGAACAAGAAGCTGGAGCCCAACAGCCACGATGGACAGGAGTTTGACTATATCCTCTCCGGCTCCCTGCGCTTGGTCATCGGCAAGCACGACATCGTGCTCACCCCCGGCGACAGTGTGTACTACGATTCCCGCTATCCCCATGCCATGCAGGCTGTGGGCGAGGAACCGGTGCATTTCCTTGCGATCGTTATCCCGTAAGGGCATTATCACAAGCTGCACTAAAGGAGTTTGGTAACTGATGCTTGCAGATCGCTATATCCGGACGGATCTGTGTTCCCAAGAGGATTTTGAGAAGAATTTTTCCCTCAATGTGCCGGAGCATTTTCATTTTGCCTACGACATCGTGGACGAATATGCCCGCATCTC
>SVGQ01000126.1 GCA_015056245.1 Clostridiales bacterium
CGGCAAACGGTGATAGGAATCCCTTGCTACGCAAGGGTTCCGAAACCACCGTACACGCCGCTGGTTTCGGATTGGCAATCGGAGGGCTGCGGCCCTCCGATACCTCTGGGGCTTTTTCGACAGTCTGTGGCCCATGACTTTCACCGGTCATGGGGCCTTTTTCAATGGAATATTTCGTTTGAGTCAGACTCTTAGGACAATTTTGCATGCCATATTACGAAAAATCACAAAGAGAGATGATAGGAAGAAAATTCATATCCATTTCATCAAAGCAGAAGCGCAGCCCTCAAACGATTTCAACCATCATGCGATCGGTCTGACGTGCCGGTCGCTTTTATGCTATCCCTTTTTCTGATATGATGGAATCAGGAAAGAAAGGAGGACCTCCTCATGGAAATAGGAAAAGAAATCCGTCGGTTGCGGGAAGCCCGTGGCATTACGCAGGAGGCACTCGCGGAAGCGCTGCATGTGACAGCTCAGTCCGTCAGCAAATGGGAGCGCGGTACAAGTATGCCGGACATACAGATGCTGCCGCAGATCGCCGTTTACTTTGGCATCACAATCGATCAGCTGTTTGCCATGGCCCCTGAACAGCAAATGGAACGCATCGAAAACCGGATCTACAGTCAGGGATTGCTGGAAGCCGCAGAGGTAAAGCAGTTGGAGCAGCAGCTCGCGGTCTTCTCAGAGCAGCCTGAGCTCGCAGGGCAGGCGCATACCCTGCTGGCGAAGCTCTATAACCATCAGGCAGAACAGTACCGCATGTTGGCAGTCAAATTCGGCAAAGAAGCCGTGGAGAAAACGGGCGGTGACCGGGATGCCATCAGCGAGCTGGCAAATGCTTGGAGCAGCTATATTCCTGATTGGAATGTGCGCAATCACCATGCACTGATCGAATGGTTCAGCGATTACTGCCGCCGCAATCCCAGCAATCGCGCTGCTTTGATGTGGCTGCTGGATAATCTGATCGATGACCGGCGGCTCGTGGAAGCTCGGCAGTGGATGGAAAAACTGGCATGCTTGGACAATACCTTCCGCATCCCCATGTACCGCTACATGATCGCGCAGGCAGCGGGCGAAAAGGAAGAAGCCGCGGCCTGCATGCATGAGCTGGAAAGCATGGAAAACCAGGAATGGTGCTGGGCGGTCACTTTGGGGGACATCTATACCCTGCGGCAGGAGTATGACAAGGCCATTGCCTGGTACCGAAAAGGCCAGGAGCTTCAACCTTCGCCCAAGTTTACCGACAGCGCGGTCAGCATTGCGCATATCTACGAGATCCTTGGCGATGCACCAAAGGCCATAGAAGCCTATCGGGAACAGCTACGGCTTTTGCGGGAGGAATGGGGTATCGTGAGCGGGGAAGAACTCGATGAAGTGGAACGCGCCATCCACAGACTGCAATAATGCCCCTATCACAGACCTGTTCAGCTGAACAGCCACTGGCCCCATAAAGTGATCCCCAACCGGAAGTCCGGTTGGGGATCACTTTCGTATTGCCTGTATACCTCAGTACACCATATTCGGATATGCACTTTTCAGCACCTGATAAACTGTCCGCTGCATATGCTGCGCCTGTTCACGGACAACAGCCCGGTATGCTTCCCGGGTATGGTCGAAATCCTCCAATGCCTGATGATGATACAGAATGCCTCTGGAGGAACTGATCACCGCGCCCAGACCATCCGGATTGAAGCAGGGAATCACATCCTCCGCTCCCCCACCCTGTGCGCCGAAACCAGGCACCAGGAAGAACTGCCGGGGCATCAACTTGCGCAGATGCTGCGCTTCTTTGGGGAAGGTAGCGCCCACCACTGCGCCAAAGGAAGAATAGCCACTGTTTCCGACCATATGCTGGCCTTGATGGCGCACATGAGCCGCCAGCCAATCCCGGACGGTTTCACCATGGGGAGTAACGGCTTCCGAAATTTCCACCGAGCTGGGATTGGAGGTCTTCACCAGTACAAACACGCCCTTGCCCTCTGCTTTCGCGGTATCCAGAAAAGGCAGAATGCTGTCTGTGCCCAGAAAGGGCGATACTGTCAGAAAATCCGCATTGATGGGGCCATTCTTTGCCAGATGGGCGTAGGCGTAGGCTTTGGCGGTGTTGCCGATATCATTGCGCTTGCTGTCATCGATCACCAACAAGCCTCTGTAGTGGGCATATCGCACCACCTGCTGATGGACGCGCAGGCCTTCCCAACCAAATACTTCAAAAAAGGCCATCTGGGGCTTCACAGCAGGAACAATGTCCGCAACAGCATCGATCACATCCTTGGCCCATTGCAGAAGCGCATCAGCCTGTGAGCCATTATGGACTTGGTAGCACTCCGGCAGCCTGCTCCACTCAGGATCAATTCCTGCAATGCAAGGATTCTTCTTTTGCCGGATCGCCTCCACCAACTGGTCAATCACCATATCCGATCCCTCCGTAGGTTCTGCGATAGATTTCCATTGCTTGCAGATGTTCTTCGCTGCCCACAATGCCATTTTTCATCGCGCGGATGATATCCTCCACCGTCACAATGGCATGGATTTTCACTTTATGGCGCATCTCCAAATCCCGCAGGGCAGTGTGCGGCGAATGCTGTGCCCTCTCCATTCTGTCCACGGAGACGATCACATCCGTTACCCGCTGAATCCCATGGTTCTGCAAGTTGCTCAGCGCTTCATGCAGACTCTGGCCTGAGGTAAGAGTATCCTTGATCAGAATGACCCGGTCGCCAGATTCCAATGTTTTCCCCACATTGCCATCCGCGCTGTAGTCCATATCCATACCATACTTCTGATACAGCACCATGCTGGTGGCGATCACCACGGGAATTTCCTGCCGGGTATTGCTAACCAACAGGTTGCCATCCACATTGTGCTCGCGGATGCACTCAGCGTAAAACTCTCCCAGCTTGGTAATCTGACTGGCGGACTGATAGTTGCCGGTATTGATGTAATAAGGGGACACTCGCCCGCTTTGCAGCGGGTAAGCCCCGAATTGCAACACGCCATTATCTGCCATGAACCGGATGAAGCGCTCCTTGTAGTTGAGCGCATCCAGCCGGTAGCCGAACAGCTCGTCCATGGTGATGCCAAAATATCTGGCGATGACCGGCAGAAGCGAGATATCCGGCAGGGATTGCAGGTTCTCCCACTTGCTCACCGACTGCGGAGAGACCGCAAGTACTTCTGCCAACTGGGCCTGGGTGATGTTCTTGTGTTTCCGAAACATCTGGATCTTGGTGCCGACCTGTTGCATCCAATCGCCCCTTTCTTTGCATTGCCATCATACTGCATCGAAATGATTTTGCAAACCTCAAAAAGAGAGAGAATGGCTCAACCGTTGGTTGAGGGCTGCTTTGCCACGCACACGAAAAAGCCCCTCCGAACCGTTTGGATTCGGAGAGGCCGTTGCTATGAATTATTCAGTTTTGGGTTCATCTGCCTGCTGTTCAGGCCGCCGGAAGCCCGGACTGCGCATGCAGACCATGCTGAGTACCAGCCCCGTCACACCCACCAACAGAAACAGCACAGCCATACCCGCGCCTTTGCCGGTGCCAAAGACAGGCTGCAAGGCTTTCCGCACAGCGGATTCATGACTCATCAGCGGGGTGAACACATGGTCCGCCAGCCACCCCCCAAGGAACAGCCCCAGCGGAATGGTGCCGTTTTGCAGCGTATCCCGGGTGGAATAGACGCGGCCCAGCAGTTCCGGCGGAACCTCCGAGCGCATGACCGTATTCCAGTGGACATTCATCACAGCTGCAAACAGGTATTGCACGAACACAGACACGCACCAACCCGCCGGAGTCCGGCAGAGCGGCAGGGCGATACCCGCAAGGAAAATGCAGCAGCACATGACAAATACCATCTGGATGCTGTCTTTGGAGGGCTTTCCAATGGTAACCAGCAGACCGCCCACCATCGGCCCCAAGGCCATGCAGGACTGTACCAGTCCCAGCGTTACGTGGTTATCGCCACTTCTGCTGAGAACGAAGGCTGCCAGTTGTCCATCTGCGCCCAATTTAGCAAGCAGGTTCACCGCTGCGATGAACAGGATCAGCCGCAACATGTACGGATGGGCTTTCAGATAGCGAAAGCCCGTCAGGCAGTTCTGCCATACGGATTCCTTTCCCTTTTGCGCCTCCGCCCGCATCGTCGGGATGCGCAGAAACACCAGCGAGCCAAAGGCCACCGCGAAGGTGCACAGATCCACCAGCAATACCGCCCGCATACCGCCCCACGCCAGCACCACGCCTGCCAAAGCCGGGGACAGAATGGAAATCGCCGCACCGGAGAAAGCCTGCAAGCCGCCAGCCCGGGTATAGTGTTCCTCAGGAATCAGCAGGCTGGTGGCAACATAAGCCGCAGGTACCTGAAAGGCATTCATCAGGCTCAGCAGGAAGGTGATGATGTACAGCGCCGGGATCGTAAGGGAACCGGTGGAAAACAGCAGCAGGATGACAAGGCTTCCGCATGCCGCCACCAGATCCGCTGCCAGCATGATATACTTTTTGTTCCAGCGGTCTGCCACTGCTCCTGCGACAAACCGGAACAGAATGGTGGGCATAAAGGAACAGAGGGTCAGCATCGACACGCTGGAAGCAGTGCCGTTTTGCCCATAGATCCAGACAATCAGCGCATAATCCGTCATGGCTGTCCCAATGGTGGATATGCTTTGGGACACCCACAGAAGAAGAAACCCGCGCAGGGAATGTATTGATTTTTTCCAATGATTCATGGCTTTGCTCCTTACTTATTACTTTCAATATAAGCAGCACAAAGCCCGATCGGACGGTAACGCGCCGAAAGGCGCTTCCGCTCCGCACCCGTACCATCCGGATCAGACGATGTGCGGAGCCATCACTTGGGCAGCCAATGCCCGGTTAAAGGAACCCAAACTCATGGTAAACACCTCTTTATGTCATCATAGCACGGAAATCCGTTTTCCGTCAACGCAAAGTGCAGGAAAATGGGCCCTTGACACAGTGTGGGGCAGCGCCCACATCCGCTGTGCCGCGCTGCCCCTTTTCCCGCTTATGCTTTTTTCACCGGACGGATATACTTCCAATACCGGGTGCAATCATGATAAAAATAGAACACCCGCCCCTGCGCCATATCCAGCTGATATCCGGATGCCGCATAATCAAAGGCCTTCATGGCTGCTTCGATTTTTTCCTCCACCTTTGCATTCTCGGTTTCAAAATCAAAGGGGCCGTGCTCAAAAACCAGATACTCCCCTGCTGGCACATCCATCAGCTGCATCTGCGGCGGAATGGGGCCGTCATAATCCACAGGCAGACGCGCGCCGTAAGCCTCTGCCAGCGGGATGCCCCAGCTGCAAAGACGGCCTTCCGGCTCGTTGATATAGGCCATGATCTGCCCGCTGCCACTGTCTGCTGCGCTGCCTCCCATATCGTCCAGCTTGCCGGGGATGCTGTCCAAAAGGCCGCAGATGGTTTCGCAATCCTGCCCGGGAATCTGGCTCTGCTTCTGCCAGAAATCCCAGTAACCGATGCTTTCATAGTTGCGGATATGCAGGAATTTGTGAGCGGGAATGGTGATGAAATAGGTCTTGATTTCCTGATTGGTTTCGTGCATGTCAAAGCCTCCTGTATCCAAAAGATAGCAGTCGAAGGGCTTGATAATGGTACGGAGCACCACCGGCACAGGGCTTTGGCGGTATTCGCTGGGACTGATGCCGTAGGCCTCCCGGAAGGCCCGTGAAAACGCCTCACCGGACGAAAAGCCATGATCCAGCGCGATATTCAGGATGCTGTTATCCGAATCCCGCACCTGTTTGAGGGCAAAAGCCAGCCGGCGGTAGCGCAGGTAGTCCCGCAGGGACATGCCGGATGTTTCCCTGAACTTCCTTGAAAAATGATATTCCGAGTAGCCAAATTTCTGCGCCAGTTGCCGCAGCGTCAATGCTTCGTCGGCCTGCTGGTGAATGCAGCGGTCGATTTCCTCCACCAGCCGCTGGATGCTTCTGTGCCAGTCATTCATTGGTATGCCTCCCTTCGCTGTTCTGTACTAAGGATAGCACAAAGTTACACG
The DNA here is from genome assembly GCA_015056245.1 of Clostridiales bacterium. Classification (GTDB taxonomy): domain Bacteria; phylum Bacillota; class Clostridia; order Christensenellales; family Aristaeellaceae; genus Limiplasma. The sequence goes on from SVGQ01000126.1 coordinate 6,049, forward strand.
GTTCGTCCTGATTCCGATTGCGCAGTTCTGATCAGGGATTGCTTGAATGATATCAGCATAACAGACGAAAAGCACCAAGGCAATCCAAAGCCGCAAAACAGATGAATTGCATTCCCTGCCGCCCCATGCTACAATAGGCACAACAAACAAAAGAGGGTGCGTCCATGCTGTCCTTGATCCGGCAATACCATCCCCTCACCGGCGACCCGTTCTGGCAGGACGAAAGCTACTGGGAACTTGCGCCCTGCGATGCGCTCAAGCCCTATATTCGTTGTTTCTGGGGCTCATTGCATCCCGTGGGGCCAGCCATCGCCCGATCCCCGGCAAATCCCGGTCTGGTGATCCCCGACACCTGCATGGATATCATTTTTGATATCAATTACACGCAGAATCGTTTTTCCCAAGCTTTCTGCACCTTGGATGAGCGCTCCTACCGCACCAGCGGCGAGGCCAGCAGGGAAGTAACCGGCACATTCGCCATCCGTTTTTACGCATGGACCGCCAGCCTGTTTGCCGATCTGGACTTTACCGGCCTGAAAAATCAAGCTATGGATGCCTCCATCCCCTTCCGGCGGTTGACAGCGCAGCTCTCCCCTATCCTGTTTGACAAGCCCACGCTGGCTGGCAAAGCGGCAGTTGCAGAAGCTTGGCTCCTGCACGCGTTGGAGAAAATACGACCCGATGCCGATCTGCTCAATGCCGTTCACACCCTGCTGAAAACCAGCGGGCGGGCCAGAATCCACGACCTTTGCGATTACGCGGCCATTTCTCAACGCAAACTGGAGCGATTGTTTCAGCGTCATATGGGCATCTCACCGAAAAGCTTTGCCACCTTGGCCCGCTATCAATTGCTGTGGCAGGATCTAGCTGCCCATCCCGGCCTGAACCTGCTGGACGCGGTGGAACAATATGGCTATACCGATCAGGCGCATCTGCTCCATGATTTCCGCCAAAAGCACCTGATGACCCCCGCTGAAGCCCTGCAGTACGCCTGCCATGCCCATTTCGAATAACCGTTGCAGTTTCCGGAGCGGCTGTTCCTTGTGTCGCATTTTTACAAGACAGCAGGCGGTATCCTGTGCTATGCTCCCTGCACACAAGCAAAGGAGGAATCCCCTATGACCACTTTTGAACGTGCCCGTGCTTATGTATACCGCCACGCGCGGCCTGTGGATCTGGCCCGCTGGCAATATCATTTCGAAGGCGGCAGCCGGGAGAACGTGTTGCATGCGCTGATGTATTATCAGAACGAAGACGGCGGCTTTGGGCATGGGCTGGAAGCAGATAATCTGAACCCGGCTTCCTCCCCCATCACCACCCTGACCGCTGCTGATCTTCTTGATGAAATCGGCTGGACGGATGGCAGCCATCCCGTCATTCAGGGGATGCTGCGCTATCTCAGCAGCGG
>SVGQ01000009.1 GCA_015056245.1 Clostridiales bacterium
TCGTCAAAAAACTCGCCTTTGGCGACTTTTTTGACGACTCATGCACCGTTTGCCTAGGAGCCTTCGGCTCCCCGGGCGGCAAACGGCGATAGGAATCCCTTGCTACGCAAGGGTTCCGAAACCACCGTACACGCCGCTGGTTTCGGATTGGCAATCAGAGGGCTGCGGCCCTCCGATACCTCCAAGGCTTTTTCGACAGTCTGAAACCTGCGACAGACACTCTGTCACAGGTTTTTCATCAATCATTTAAGCATTGCAAAGATTTCAGTATTACAACAACAGCAACACAGGACAACAGCGCCATGCAAATCCAGAAAAAAGGGGTTCCGCTGTCACCAGTAGACGGTATCGCTTCTACATCGGGAACAGTCACAGGCGTTGGCAGCGGCTCCTGATCATGAATATTTCCTGTATTCGGGATCCTGTCAGGTCCTTCGGTTGACCGAATGGTGTAAGTATCGCTGATATCCGCATCAAGCTCATAGGCAGATGCTCCATATCCGTTTGCTATCCCAAAAAAACGATCCTCAATAGCGCCAAAGAGCGCATTGCCTTTCTTATTGTCCCACCAAGTATCCACAGACAACCTGGACGTATTGAGCGTCGTCCAATTCCCGTTTCCATACTCTCTCACACGAATATTGCGATACTCGAACGTTCTGGTTTCATTTGCATATTCATAATCGTAGTTTTCCATGAACTGTGACATATCACCCTCGAAATAAGAATGATAGAGACCCGTATCAAAACGACTGATCAAAGTCCATTCTTCAGTTGACAAATCTTCCACCCATTGTTCTACAAAAGTCTTACCATTTTCGTTTTGATAACAGTTCAGATACATACGATACCATTTGCCTGCTTCCCATTGGTATGTGCATATATAATTCGTGCCTTCTCCTTCGCCATCGAATCTGTTTGTATCTTCTGCAGAAGGATACACCCTTGTTGCCTCGATCTTCTTCTCGTTGCCATATGTGTCTAAATAATTGATCTCCCAAAACGACATGATTGCTTTCGGTCCATCCGGGCGCATCTGCAAACCCGCGTACGCGCCTGCATACTCATCCGTCACAACATATTTGCTCATCAAATCGTCTATGTTCATTTGCCAATTACACAGTGCCCAATAGGTAGCTGTTCCAGCTTTGTCGGCTTTGAAATCAATCATAAATCCATCAAATTTTCCAGCCGTACCGCTCAGGTCCGGATCCGAATATATATTATGGGCCATTCTCTGTTCAGGATTCTCTTCGTATTGAGCGTCCTGCGGAACCGAGAGAATCGCATCCCAATCGATCCTGTTTTGATCTGTTGCGAGGGCACTGGTCTGAAACAAGCAAACTGTCAAACAAAAAGCGATAAACATCAGGGTCTCTTTGATTCTTTTCACGATAACCGATACCCCCGTATATGCAATAATGTACGGCATGTCCATGCAAAACAGCGCCATCTTATGAAGAATAACACATATTTCCAAGCAAAGCAATTATTCGTACTGTACAGACCGTGGTCATCTGTGGTAACCACCGATAATCATCCTGCAAAGGCTACTCAAGCCTTCTTCAGTCCCCTTGTGGTCATTGAATCACACATGAAACTTCTTATGGTACTCATGCATCATAGGTTTCCAGTACAAAATCAGCATCAACAGCTGAATGCCCAGGCTCACGCTGCCGATGACGATCATAGGCCAGGTAAGGCGGATGCGGCAGCACAGCATCACCAGGGTGGCTACCATGCCCGCCACCAGCAGCTCAAACAGCGGCAGAAAGTTCCGCTTCTGGTCCCGGAAGTAGAACAGAAAATACACACCCAGCAGGATCAGCATGCCAAAGTAGACGATCTGCGCTACAAAGGTGCCCCACTGACCGCCGATGACGCTTTCCAGCAACAGCAGGTACAAACACACCGCTACCAGCACGTCGCAGCCTTTTTTGATGAGGGTATTCTCCACCTGCGGGCGGTAAAGCAGGGCAATCCACAAAACGCACAGGCCGCCGATAACGATCAGGCTCCAGTGAATGCCCGGGGTGAGCATATCCACAATGACGCAGGTATAGCTAATGATGGTGAACAGCGCCCGCCACAAATCATGGGCGTTGCGCCGGAAGAAGTTTTTCTTCTTCACGGTGGGGTAAGTCACATGCACCTCCACGGATCAGCCGCTCCCTTCCATATACGGCTCAAGGCCTTCGTTTCGCAGGTACTGGTACAGTGCGTCCTCAAACAGGGTCAGATGGGTGTTCTTGACCACGGTGAGCACGGTGGTGTCCCCGTAGCTGCATACGGACAGCACTGCCCGGTTTTCCACCGGCGGTCCCAATACAAAATCGAATTTTTCCACATAGGCTGACATTTCCTCCGGCAACCGGATGGCTCCCAGATTGCTCAGGGTGGTGGTAAACACGCCGTCACCCAGCTTGCCGTAAATAAAGTACGCGATCGGCCGCTTGATGATCAGCGGCACAAACCGCAGCCAGCGCACCAGACGGCAGCTGAGACGCATGGTTTCCTCCAGCGGCTGCTGCGCCGTACCCGCCTTGATCTGCGCCATGATGTCCGGCATCATCTCCTCCAGGGTTGTGATCTGGCTGGGATGCAGGCGGATGCTTGTATACATGGAGAAATTTCGCAGGGTTTTGACGGGATAAAACTTGCGCATGTTCACTGGCAGCTGGATCTGGATCTTTTTACCGCTATGCCTGCCAACGCGGCTGGCATCCCGGCAGGCTAGCATACACAAGCCCAGCAGAAACCCGGTCATGGTGCCGCCGCGGCGGTGAGCCGCCTCCAGCAGGGCTTTGGTGCTCAGATTGTAATGCAGCACCCGGTTGGGCTGCTCCAAGGGTACCATGCCCTTCATCTGCAAGGCGGGTTTGTCGGAAAAACCATGGGCAGGCCCCTTACCGGATACCGGGAAGGCGTCCTTCCATTCTGCCGGATCGGGTTCATCTGCCAAGGAAAACGCGCCGTCAAAGTCCGGGATAGCCGCTCCCAGCAATTCAAGATAGGTTTTGACCAGCGTACGCAGGAATATGCTGCCACCGGTGCCATCCGTCAGGATGTGAAAAAACTCCACGCTGATGCGGTTCTGGTAATATACCACCCGCAGGGAAGGCGAATGCACCGCGCCCACCTTCATTACAGCGCAGGGCAGTTTGGTCTCCGGGTGCACGGCATAGCGGCACATACCCGAATCCAGATAGTGCCAGAAGAATCCGCACTTGATGGTAGTGGCAAAGGACGGAAAGCGACGCATTACATAGGTCAGCGCCATTTGCAGCATTTCCGGCACCACCGGTTCCTTCAGGTAACAGCTGAGACGGAACACCATCATCCGCTTGACGCTCATGCTCAGGGGGTAGATCTTGGCTGCCACATCCAGCGGATACCAGTCGGTACGCTCCTGCTGGTAAAAACTGCCCAGCTGCGCGGGACCCAGGCGTTCCATGGCAGCTTCCAGCGATTGTCCCCGATCACACAGCCAACGCAGGGCCCGCACATGATCCTCCAGCATTTGGTTGGTATGCTTTCGGCTCAAGCGCAGACGATGGTTCACCATGGTCAGGTATTCCAGCAGATTGGGCTGCTGGTCCGGCGGGAACAGCTTGCTTGCCAGCGGGCAGCGTACAGGCTTGTTTTTCACAGGCCACCTCCAAAAGAAACATCGCGGGGCGCAGGCTGAAAACAGTCCGCGTCCCGCGATCTGCATGGATCATTCCTGCCTTCTGCGGCGGCGGAGCGGCTGCTCCGGCATCGCAGGAGTGGGATTTTGGGGATAGGGTTGCGTGGGCTTGCTCACAGGCGGCATAGGTCTGCCAGCAGGCCGCGCCGCTTCCCCGCTGCGCTGGGCAAACTCCTGAGCGTTATGGTCAGGGATTTCCCCGCTGTAAGCGCCATGGGAACCGGATGTATGCGCCCTGTTCAACGGTTGCCGCTGCAATGCGCCGTTCTGCTCACCACGGGAAAGGGATTGCATCTGCCGGTCTTCCTGCACCGGCCGGGACGGCATGGGGCGGGCTGTTGGCGTCACATCCCCCGCAGGGGTTGCAGAAGCCTGGCGGCTTTTTTCAACCGGTTTGGACAGGCTTTCATCCACCGTACGGTCGATCTCCGCATGCTCCTGTATGCGCCGTTCCTGCTGTGCCCTGCCGGCAGGCGGTTTGGGCGGGTTCTTCCCCTTCTTCTTGCCGCTGTCCTTAGGCTTGGGCAGCTCATAGAGTTTCTTGGGTTCCACATGCTCTACCTGTGTCTCCAGCATACGGTAAAAATCTTTACTGAAGGCAGCTGACAGCAGGAAGCGCAGCTTCACAAAGATGGGCTGGGGCTGATAAACGCTATGGAAAATCTCACGCGCCTGATCGCTCAGCTTCTGGGTGGGATTACGGCGGGAATAGTTGCTCAGGGCCATGGCACGCCACAGAGGCGTGATAGGTACGCCGCCTGCGTTCAGTTTATCCATCCGGCGGGCGAACAGCATGGGCGTTTCGCCGGGCTGCACCTTGTTGCCCCGCATACGCAGCACCTGCGCTGTGGCATTGCCGTACGTGAACAGTTGATCCTGCACCGCTGCCTGCCTGGCAGCCATCCGATCCGGCGAACGCAGTACCATCCGGGCGATCAAAGCCGCAAGCGCAGCCGCCACCAGCAGCCACCACAGCCAGCTCAGATTGGGCTTGTCCTGATCGGGATCCTGCCGGATCTCCGGCTCCGGGGTCAGCGGAGGCGGTTCAGGCGTGTTCTCTGAATGGGGCGGGGTAGGCGTGGGCGTGGGCTCATCGCTGTTGGGATCATGGGTGGGCGTGGGCGAAGGCGTGGGCTCCGGAGTGGGGGTGGGGGTCGGCGTCGGGTCGGGTTCATCCGGCTCATTCTGCTGCTGATCCATGTTTTGCATCAGCGGCGTGGGATCGAAGGGCACCCAGCCAAAGCCCTCGAAGTAGACCTCCGTCCATGCGTGGGCGTTGAGGCCCGTCACATAGGCAATGCCATCCCCGGAGGGCTGCGCCACAAAGCCTTCCACATAGCGGGAAGGCAAGCCTGCCATCCGGCACAGCACCGTCATGGCAGAAGCATAGTAGGTGCAATAACCTTCCTTGCCCACATAGAGGAAGTAGGTAACAAAGTCTTGATTTTCCGGCGGTTCTTCCGGGGTAAGGGAATAGCGGTAATACCGCTGCAAATGCCGCTGAATGGCACAGGCCTGCTCATAGGGCGTGGCAGAAGCGGCAATGATATTCTGCAAGTCGTAATAAAGTGTTTCTTCCAGATGGCCCGGCAGCTTGGTATAGCGGGCATAGATCTGCATATAGTAAGGGTCTGTCTGGCTGGCAGCCGCGTTGACCAGCGCGCCCAGCTGCTGATCACCGCCTTCAATAACCGGCGCGATGACGGAGTAACGGTCATCCAGCTGCAGATCGCGGGTAACGAACACTTCGCTGCCCTCGTTGAAGTACGGCACCAAACTGCCCTGAGGCTGAAGATCCCGGAGAAAAACAGGGGTAAACAGGGTACTGGCAGCCTTATTCTGCATCTGGATATTGATCGCCTTGGGGTCCAGCAGTGTGGATGCGCCCTGTACAGCCTTATCCGGCATGTTTTCGAGGAACGCGGCGATGCGCAGGCTGCGCCAGCCGGGATTGACATACAAAAGGCGGCGGCCGGAGGAGGTATCCTGCCAGTTACGGCCCGTGTAGTGATCCTTCACCACGCCGCGCAGCAGGGTCTTTTTCTCCGTCTGCACCATCATCACCGGGTATTCAGAGGGTTCCGCGGGACCGCCCAGCTTGCCCTGCCCCATGGGATAGTAGCCGTAGCTGCCGATGGTGAACACATTGCGGGGCTCGGTAAAGAACAGGTAATCCGCGATGGTTTCCTTCAGCTGCATGGCTGCCTTGTGCAATGGCTCAATAACGGTTTTGCCTGCCGGGGTGATCAGCATCGCCAGCGCCACCACCACCGCTGCCATGGGCAGCACCTCAAACAGGTTGATCTTCTCGTGGCTGGACTGGGAGATGATCATCAGCAGCGCCACCAGACCGGGGGCGGCAAACCAGAAGAAATTATGCTTGCCCAGGCTCCACAGACCGAACAATACCAGCACCAGCAGCACCGTTGCCGGGATGAAGCCCGCGCCCTTGTGGGAGAACAGGTAGCTCACCACTGCCGCCAGCACCGCCAGCGTCAGCGCCAGCGGGATGCGGTACAGGGAAGCCGCACAGTTAAAGCCGTTCAAATACAGAGCAAAAGCCTTTACTGCCTCCACGATCTGCCCGATCACGCCAAAGCGGGGCAGAAACAGCTGCACCAGCAGAAACAACGCCGCTGCCATACCGATCAGAAAGCGGAGCTTCCGGTTGGTGCCCGACAGGGTGCACACCGAGATGACTGCGACTGCAGTCAGTGTAGCAGCCACAAACGCGCCCTGAATCTCGATGGCCCACAAGAGGGGCCATAAAACACCCAGACACAAAAGAAGGCTGACCATCAGACGGCTCAAGCGCTCATAGGAAAACAGCGATTTCAGCATCTGTTATCAGCCTCCTTTCCGTTGGATATTCAGGGAATAATCAATCAGTTCAGGCCGCCCTGGGGGGTTACATAGTTCACTTCCACGCCCGCCTGTTGCATCCGCACCGCCAGCGCAGCCCGCTCCGGGTCCTCGGCCTTGTAGGTGACAAAGTACAGCCGCACATTGGGGCCCAGCCGCTTCATACGGACGATCAGATCCGCCACGGGAGCGGTGAGACGGGTGGTGATGATGACCACCGCACCGGTCTTGCGCAGATCCTGCATCTGCATCATGAGCACCCGCTCGAAGCGCTCGGTTTCATTGAAGGTGCACCGGGCCAGTTCATCCAGCAGCACCGGCAGGCCCATATGGCTGGAATATTCCATGGGACGGTCGCCCACCAGCGGCAGACGCACCGAGTTATCCTGACGGATCTGGCACGCCACCACGGACGCGGCGGTCTCCAGCAGGGCATCCTGCAGGAATGGCTTGTGTTCCTCGCTGTAGCCCCGGGAAATATGAGGCGGCGAGGTATCCAGCATCACCAGCGCGTCGGGCAGAGCCGGTTCCTCAAACTGGCGCACGATGATCTCCCGCTTGCGGGCGCTCATCTTCCAGTGGATGCGTTTCAGCGGGTCGCCCTGCTGATAGTTGCGGAAATCGCTGGGGCTGAAGGGGTCTTCCATGGCGCGCTTCATGGTTTCCACGCCCATATCGCCTGCGGCGAAGGTGAGGGGTTCCACCTCAAAGGGCACCGGCAGCACCATCAGCTCATGACCTTCCGCGTCCGGCACGTGCTTGCGCTTGAAAAAACCGAACACATCTGCCACGGTATAGTTTTCCACGCCGGGGAACATAGCGCCCACGTGATCTGCTGCGAATTTATGGGTGACCCGCTGCTTGCGCTTGCCCAGCTGGGTCAGGTGGATGGTGCCGGCAGGGGTATTGCTGGTAGCCCGCATGTGCAGGGCAACCGGCGCAATGGGCAGAAGGCTCTTGTGGCTCACACCGATCTCCATGCTCACCACTTCGCCCCGGTTCACCTTCTGGCTGGACAGCTCGGTTTCCACCTTCACGCTTTTTTCTGCCATGCGTACGCTGGCATAAGCGAAAGCCCAGGCCAGCAGAATCAGGACGGCGATGAGCAGGTACATCCGGTTGCCCATGGACAGGGCGCAGAGCATAAAAAAACCGAAACAGATACCCATGATCAGGTTTGTATTGCGCATATGGGCATCTGCTCCTTTCGGTGTGGTGTTGGCAGGGGCGCTGCCCCTGCACCCCGCCCAAGGGATTTCATCCCTTGGGAATCCCATCATTGCGCCATTTCATGGCGCAAAAGATGGATGGGGTGTGATTTCATACTGGTTTCGGATTGGAAAGTGGGGAGGGACTTCTTGGGCTGTCCTCCGCCGCTTGGGCACGCAAGCCGCACATCTTGCGCCTATGGCGCTCGCTGTGCTTGCTGTAATGCGCTGTGGCGCAGAGGTTGCGAGGCGCTGCCTCGCGCTCCGCCAAAGGGATTTCATCCCTTTGGAATCCCACCTTTTTTCCCTTAGCCCAAGCGCAGCGGCACGGGCACATTCTCTACCACAGCAATCAAAATCCGCTCGGCAGAGATATTCTTCATCTTGGCTTCCGCGCTGGGCTGGATACGGTGCGCCAGCACCGGCAGCACCATGCGCTGCACATCCTCCGGCAGCACATAGTCACGGTCATTCAGCAGCGCGCAGGCCTGTGCGCCCTTGATCAGCGCGATGGCGCCGCGGGTACTGACGCCCAGCTGCAAGCTGGGATGGGTGCGGGTCATGGCTGCGATGGACGCAATATAGTGCCGCACTTCCTTGGAGCAATACACATTGCCGATCATGTTCTGCATCTCGATCACATCTTTGGCAGAGCAGACCGGGGTCAGGCTGGCCTGAGGCTTCACTGTGCCGCTGAAGCGTTCCAAAACCGCCATTTCTTCCTCCAGCGTGGGATAACCCATGGAAATACGGATGAAGAAACGGTCCATCTGCGCCTCCGGCAGCGGATACGTACCCACGAACTCCGTGGGGTTCTGCGTTGCCAGCACCAAAAACGGCTTGGGCAGCGGATGAGTCACGCCGTCCACCGTCACCTGATACTCTTCCATAACCTCCAACAGCGCGGACTGGGTCTTGGGCGAGGTACGGTTGATTTCGTCCGCAAGGGCGATCTGGCACATGATGGCGCCGGGCTTGAACTCCAATTCGCCGGTTTTCATATTCACCATGGTGAAACCCGTCACATCGGAGGGTACCACGTCCGGGGTGAACTGGATACGGTTGAAGCTGCAATCCAGCGACTTGGCCAGCGCGCTGACCATGGTGGTCTTGCCTGTGCCGGGCACATCCTCGATCAGCACATGTCCCTTGCACAGCATGGCGATGAGCAGCAGCTCGATCACTTCGTCCTTACCGACGATCACCTTTCCGATATTCTGTTTGAGGGCGGAGATAACCTGACGTGGATTGAGCATAGGAACGCTCCTTACTATCATTCAATGATGGGAAGTTGTGAAGCAACAAATGCAACCATGCTATATTATAACGAAAACCACGATGTTTTACAAGTGTATGACAAAAGTTTTACGAACTCATACAGGCTGGCAGGTCAGCGGGGATGCCTTGCACTTTTTGCCATTGACGCTTATAATGAAAGATACCCCTTTCTCAGGGGTATGATGGCATCAGAACGCTTCTCCCCTGCGGTGGCAACATTTCTTTTCCGTTGGCTTCCGCTTTGCCAAACCCTGCAACTGGATGTAAGGAGGTTGTCTGATTGGGTATTCTGAACCGTTTGCAATCCTACATAAGCTGGCTCACCACCGACCCGCTGGGGTTTATCGTCTATGTGGTGTATTTCTCTGTTTCCATCCTGGCCTCGCTGATTTTGCATGAAGTAGGCCACGCCTATGCCGCCTACCGTTGCGGCGACCCCACCGCCAAAATGCTGGGCCGCCTGACCCTGAACCCCGCCAAACATCTGGATCCCATCGGCACGGCATGCATGGTGCTGCTGGGCTTTGGCTGGGCCAAGCCTGTGCCGGTGAATCCCCGCAATTTTTCCAACTACCGCCGGGATGATTTCCTGGTGAGCATTGCCGGCATCACCGTCAATATGACGCTGTTCATCCTGTCGCTGGCGCTGGCAGTGGGATTTAATGGGCTTTTGTGGCGTCCTGAGGTGATCGAAGCCAATGGCGGTGCGAGGGAGTTCCTGTCCTCCGACGGCATCGGCAGCGCAGTGCTGCTCTCCGGCATGGGCAAGCAGTTCGGCAGCTACATGCTCCACCCCTGGGTGCAGTACATCCAGCGGTTCCTGCTGATGTTTGCCTACATGAATCTGGGCCTTGCAGTGTTCAACCTTTTGCCCATCCCCCCGCTGGACGGCTTCCACATCTTCAACGATATCCTGCTGGGCGGCAAGCTCCGGCTGAACCCGCAGACCTTCCAGATCGCTCACATGGCGCTGATGGTGCTGTGCTTCACCGGCCTTTTGAGCCGTCTTTTGGGCTTTGTGACCGGCGCGCTGGAAGGTGCCATCCTGAACCTGCTGCTTTTGATGGTGGGCAAGGCATAACATGGCAGTACATATTCGACTCAAACAGTTCGATGGCCCGCTGGATCTGCTCCTGCATCTGATCGGCAAGGCCAAGATCGACCTGAAGGATATTTTCGTCAGCCAGATCACCGAACAGTACATCGACATCGTCAAAAACGCCCCGGACTACGATATGGACGAAGCCAGCGAATTCATCGCCATGGCGGCTTTGCTGGTGGAGATCAAGAGCCGCAGCCTTTTGCCCAAGCCGCCCAAGCCCGAGGAAGAGGATCCGGAACAGGTGCTCATCGAGCGCCTGATCGCCTACAAGCAGTTCAAGGAAACCGCCAAACAGATGGCGGACTTTGAGAAAAGCGCCAGGCAGATCTTTGGCAAACTGCCGGAGGAATACCCCCTGCCGCCGCCGGAAGTGCAGCTGGATAACCTGACCGTAGAAGCTCTCTGGCAGGCCCTCCAGCGCATCAGCCAGCGCACGCCCGCCGAGCCGCAGGAGTCGGTGTTCCGCCTTCGGGATATCCGCCGGGACAGCTTCACCGTGGAGGGCTGCATGGAAGCCATCGAAAGCCGTCTGCAGGAAGGCAGCGTACGTTTTGAGGCCCTTTTCACCGATCAGCCCACCAAGGAAGAGGTGGTCACCCTGTTCATGGCGGTGCTGGAGATGCTCAAGCTGGGCAAAGTGCATGTGCGCCAGACGGATATGTTCCGTCAGATCACCCTGATGCCGGGAAGGAGGCCTGAGGATGGAGAGCCGTAACATTGCCAATATCATTGAAGCCATCCTGTTTGTAGCAGGCGAGCCCGTCACCGTGGGCGACCTGGCTGCCGCGCTGGAATTGAGCGAGATGGAAACCATGCATGTGATCGAGAACATGCAAAAGCAGTATGACGATGACCATCGGGGCGTGATCCTCCGTCGTTACGGCGACCATGTGCGCATGGAGACCCGTCCGGAATACGCGCCCTACGTGGAGCGGCTGCTCCAGCCGGTGCAGAAGCAGAGCCTGAGCCAGACCGTGCTGGAAACCCTGGCGGTGATCGCTTACCGTCAGCCCGCCACCAAGGGCGAGGTGGAGCAGGTACGCGGCGTAAAATGCGACTATTCCGTGCAGGCCTTGCTGGCAAAGGGACTCATTCAGGAGGCTGGCCGTAAGGAGGCCTTGGGCCGTCCCATCCTGTACGTAACCACGGACAAGTTTCTGGAGCATTTCGGCCTGTCGGACATCCGGGAGCTGCCGCCTCTGCCAGACCCTGTGCCTGTGGAAAAGGTGGAAGAACCCCTTACGCCGTAAGTCAGCACAAAAAAGAATGCCATGCATGGCACGGAACCGAAACCGCCCAGTGCATAGGCAAGCGCCCAGCGCGCAAACACCATGGGTATATATTCCCGGAGCTTCGCGCTCCGGTTTTTTCTTTTCCGCAGTCCTCACGCAAACTGCATATTCCTGCCCGCAGCGGCATATGCTACCACCGGGAACATTCGTCTCCCGGCGCGGCGCAGGTCGCGCCATCACGCCCGGGGAGCGTAGCGCTATGAAACAGATCCTTGCTTTGATGACGATTTTTATGGTATTGCTGCTGATGGTCACCACCGTCATGGCAGTGGGCAACAGCAAACAGTCCCAGCAAATGGCTCAGCGCGCCCAGCTGATCAGCAGCCTCCGGGCTGAACTGCGCCAGTCCCAGCAGGAGACGCAGACGCTCACCGATCAGCTCACCACCCAACGCGCAGCAGCATCTGCCCTGCGCACCGAGCGTAACGCGCTGAACATGCGCTATGCCCGCCTGATGTCGCTGGTCAAAACCTCGCAGGAAAGCAGCAATATGCCATTGATGAAAGCAAGCGCAATTCTGTCAAAGCCAACCACCCCTTCTTTGCCGACGGATCATCTGGCAGGCGAAAGCTGGCTGCAGGCACAGGCATTGATGCAGGTGATGGGGCGTATGGGGGCAGAGGCTCCTGCAGCCCTGACGAATCAGAGCGCTTCCCAAAATCTGACGCAGGCGTTGGTGCCAGCAACGGAGGCAGCCATCGATGCAGCATCTGAAATGCCTGCGGGGACTGTATCCTCAGTACCTGATATCACCGCCATCCCCTATACTACCGCGACTGCCGAACCGCCTGCGGGAACTGTTTCCCCCGTACCTGATATCACCGCCATTCCCCGCACCGCCGCGACTGTCAAACCGCCTGCGGGAACTGTTTCCCCTGCACCCGATAGCACCGCCATTCCTCACACTGACGCGACTGCCGAACCGCCTGCGGGGACTGTATCTTCCACCCCCGATAGCACCGCCATTCCCCGCACCGCCGCGACTGTCAAACCGCCTGCGGGAACTGTATCTCCCGCACCTGATATCACCGCCATTCCCCGCACCGCCGCGACTGCCGAACCGCCTGCGGGAACTGTATCTCCCACACCCGACAGCACCGCCATCTCCTATACTGCCGCGACTGCCAAACCGCCTGCGGGAACTGTATCTCCCGCACCCGATAGCACCGCCATTCCCCGCACAGCCGCGACTGCCGAACCGCCCACGGGGACTGTATCTCCGACACCCGCCAATGCAGCAGCCTCCGCCGGATCATCGCCCCTCGTCTCCCCGTCGGACCTGCGCCGGGCATTCATCAACGGCACCGATGCCATCCGGCAGGTCTTCCAGTGGATCAAACAATGCTGGGTAAGAGCATTTGAGTATCTGCAAACCGTCAGCATGCCTGAATCGAAATCGACGAAACAAACCAGCCTCTGCCCGTTCGGCAAAGGCTGGTTTATTTTATCGCCTATTCCCCCTGCGCTGCGTAGCGCTGATTCAGTTCTTCAAGATCCCGGAGCCGGAGAGGCGGGTTGCAGAAGGTGCAGGTTCTCAGTTGGGCATAAGCTTCCTCTTCCAGCTGCCCGTAAGTGATCTGCTGCATGGGAAAATAGATGGGATCGATATCATAGCAGTTGGACTGGCTGTGATAGGCATTGCTGAGTCTGGGCAGCACATAAACCGGCGTCTCTGCCGGCGGCACAGCCACTTGCCGCCCCGGTACATCTTCCCAGATGAGCAGCTTGGTCTGCTTCTGGTCGTAGAGACGCTTCCACAGCCAGAGCATGTTGACGCCCTCGGCAGTACGCCTGTACTGGACGCGGATGCAACCTGCGCTGGCTTTTTCCCCCAGCGTGCGCTCGCATACGCTGTAGTCCTTCTGACCATTGGCGGCAACGGTGTAAGGCACACCGTGGAGCAGATCGCCATCGTTGAAGCGGATGGCATCCTCGCAGATGGCGCCGTTTTCGGAAACAAAATCCCCTACCATGCTCACCAGATGAAATTCACCAGCATTGGTGTCCCGCTGAGGCTCCTTTTCGGTGGGCTTGCCGGTGGATACCAGCAGCGTGCTCAGCAGCTGCCCTTCCTGAAAAACATACAGCCGCTGTGTCATCTTATCCACCACAAGGCCGTATTTGGTTTTGGTCTGCCGTTCCTCCAGCAGTTCTGTCGGCAGATAGCCCCGCACCAGCGTGCCAAAGACCTTCATTTTGGACATGTTGTTGGAGCTGGAATAGCATTCCACCAGCGACCAGCCGTTGTCCAGCGTTTCCAGCACATGCACACCCTGAGAGTGGCAGGTGACCTCCCCCACCTTCTGGGCATCTTCGCTGGGTTCAGCCCGCAGCTGCACCTGTACACGCTGCTTGCCCTTCACCACGGTCATGGGCTGAATGAGCACATTCCAGACGGTCTCCGGATCGGAGATGTCCATAGGGGTCTCCCAGTAGCAGTATTCCTTGCCGCAGGTGCCTGTGCCGGGAGTAGGATTGGTCAAAGCACAACCTGTTGAAGGAAATAGCAGCATCACCAGCAGCAGGACCGCAATCAGTCGCATTCACATTCCCCTTCCGGCCCGTCAGGAGCCCTTTTTCAAAACGATCAGATGAATCTGGGGCGAGGCAAACAGGCGCAGCGGCACAAACTCTGTGCCCACCCCATTGGATACCAGCAGATGCGCCCGGTTCTCCTCCAGCCAGCCGGAGCGGTAATGGCTGCCCATTTCCGTGCGCAGTTTGCGAAACGGCGTATAGCCGAACAGATTGATCTGCCCGCCATGGGTGTGACCAAACAGGGCCAGATCGTACCAGTGGCTGTTGCCCGCACTGTCCCGGGCATCGTGCATGGCAGGCAGCAGATTGGGCGAATGCCCCGCGAAGATCACAAAATCATCCTCGTGTACCTGCGATGCCACTTGATCCACCTTGGGATACCCCTTGGCATAATCATCAGCGCCAGCCACATAGATATAGTTCCGGCCCAGCTTGATGGAAGCCACGCTGTTGACCAGCCCCGTCACGCCCCGGTTTTTCATCTCCGACAGCAGCAGCGCCAGCGTGCCGTCCTCATCGGAACGGTCCCTGTCGCCTGCCACAGCGTACACGCCCAGCCGGGCGGATACATCCGGCAGATTGCGGAAAAAAGCTGCAGCGCTGGCTGCGTCCTGTGCGTAGTCGCCGCCAAAGATCACAATGTCCGCGCTCAGGCCATTCACCTGATGGATCACCTGATCCACCTGCTTCTGGGAAAACCATGGCCCCTGATGGATATCGCTCAGGTATACAATGCGCAGGTTTTTCAGATTATCCGGCAAGTCGGCAATGCGCAGGTCATGCTCCTGCACGGTGACCGTCCGCGTGAAGGCCAATGCGCCAAACGCCACGGCTGCCAGTATCACCAGCGCCATGATCCATTTGAAAGCCTTCGCCAGATCGATTCTGTGTCTGCGTCTGCGGTAGCGGTATCGGGGCATTTGTGTCTCCTTTCGCCGGGCGGGCCGCGCCGGTCTCGTCCATTGTTGACAATCGGTTCCAGTTCATTGTACACTTTCAGCAAACAGGAAACAAGGGGGAAGTCGCATCATGGAGAAAAATGCCAATTTCCGTTCCATCGGAGCCACTACCTATCTCAGCCCCGTACCCGTTGTGATGCTGGGCTGCGCCGACCCGGCAAACAACATCGCACCCAACCTGATCACCGTGGCATGGGCAGGGGTCGTGTGCTCCAAGCCGCCCATGATCAGCGTCAGCATCCGCAAAGAACGCTTCAGCCATGGCATTATCAAGGATACCGGAGAATTCACCCTCAACCTGACCTCTCAGGCTCTCTGCCGCGCCACGGATTTCTGCGGCGTAAAGAGCGGACGGGAAGTGGACAAATTCGCCGCCATGAATCTGACCCCCATCCCCGCGCCGGGGCTGGAGGTAGCCCCCGCTGTGGCGCAGGCTCCTGCTTTCCTCAGCTGCAAGGTAAAGGAGATCATCGAGCTGGGCAGTCACGATCTGTTTCTGGCAGAAGTGGTGGATGTGAATATCGCTGAAGAATACTTTACCGAAAGCGGCTCCATCAACGAGGAAGCCATGGAACTGGTGGGCTATGTGCACGGCAAGTACCGAGCCCTGAGCGATGTGCTGGGCTTTTTCGGCTACTCCATCGCCTCCGATGAAGCGCTGGAACGCCGGGGCATGAAGCGATAAACAAAGGAGGAACACCATGCGTTATCAGGCGCTCCTGTCCGATGCGGACGGTACTCTTTTCGATTTCAGGGCAGGCGAAAAAAACGCCATCGCCACCACCTTTGACCGGTTTCACATCCCAGTGACGGAAGAGAACACCAGCCTGTACCACCGCATCAATGATGCCCAGTGGAAGAAGCTGGAGCGGGGCGAGACCACCCAGCAGAAGCTGCGGGTGGATCGTTTCCGGGAGTTTCTTGACCAGAGCGGTTACGCCGCAGACCCGGAGGAAATGAGCGCATGCTTTGTTATCCAGCTGGGCCAGCAGCGCATCCTTCTGCCCGGCGCAGAGGATTTCTGCCGCCTTGTCAGCGAAAAGATGCCCATTTATCTGATCACCAACGGCATCTCTGCCGTACAGCGCAGCCGTTTCACCGATTGCGTACTGACCCCCTACATCTCCGGCATGGTCATCTCCGAAGAGATCGGGCACTCCAAGCCCCACCCTGCCATGATCCACAAGGCCATGGCGGATGCCGGAGTCACCGATCCCCGCAAAGCTGTGGTTTTCGGCGACAGCATCACCGCCGATATCGCCGCTGCCAACAATGCCGGGGTGGACAGCATCCTCTACACCAACGGCGGCAATGCCCCCGAGGGGCACGGAGCCACCTATGCAGCCCGGGACTTTGAGGAAGCGCTGAGGATCGTTCTGGGGTAAACAACCTATGCAAATCATTGCCCTGCAGCAAGCCATGCCGCCGTGCATGGCTCGCTGTTTTCATCTGGCAATGGCAGAACAAGGACAACAACCTGGAATGGGGTGATGCCGGTGACGTTCGGAGAACGCCTTTACCAGCTTCGGAAAGACAGGGATCTATCCCAGGAAGAATTGGCAGCATTGCTGGATGTATCGCGGCAATCCATTTCAAAATGGGAAAATGACAAAGCATACCCGGAAATGATGCGCCTGCTCTTTATGAGCGACTATTTTGATGTTTCGCTGGATTATTTGATGCGGGGGACGGAAGCCGGAGACGGCCCCGCTGCCGCCTCATTGTCTTACAAAGCAAAGGATCTGTTGGCTGTTTGGAATACCTTTGTTTCAAACCTGTCTGGCAAACAGCGGAAATTGCTGCTGGTACTGTATGCTTTGGCTGTCTGTGTTTGCCTTGCCGCCATTGCCGCCTTTATTTATGGGGCCGGGTATGCCATTGGTCAGTTCATCGGTCATGTCATCCACTGAATCAGCATGTGCAACCCTGCGTTTACACAGGTGCAACCCCAGATGTATGGCACTTTTCCAAAGATTCTGTTACTTTGTGAATGCAAATCCAATAAGGAGGACATCCAAATGAGCAAAGCACACAGCATCATTGAAAACGTCGCAAACTGGTTGAAAGAAGGTACAGCCGCCCGGGTTTTACTCAAGAAAGTTCTGGTGATTTCAGCAGCCTTCCTGATCCTTTACCGATTGGGATATGCCGTTGGCAAGCTACTGTTTCATATCAGTCCCTAACCAAAAACACAGTGCATGCAAAAGCGTACGAGCTCACTGCCTTGCGGGCAATGGATTCGTGCGCTTTGTTTGCTCTGCTGTTCCCTGTGAACGGGACACATCCCGCCATGATAGGCCGCGCCCTGCCGTCTGCTGACCGGCTGCCGGGGACGGGCTGACTCTCTATGCTTTCGACTCCTGAAGCTGCATCCACTCAACCCTTGTGATGGCATAGGCATAGGAAATCTGATTCTTCTCATCCGGGTATTCCTTCACCTTTTTCATGCCGTTGGCCATGGCGGTGGCAGCCGAGGCCGCGTTGGTGTATTTCATATAGGAATACAGGCAGTCATACGCGGTGTTGCCAAAAGCCCAGTCCCGCACCGCCCGGGCCGCCTCGCTGCCCAAGCCCCTGCGCCAGTACCTCTTGTGGATGTGGTAGCCGATCTCCGGCAGCTGCTCCCCATCAATGTTCTGGAGGGTCAGGCCGCAGTCGCCGATAAACTCGCCGGTTGTTTTCAGAATCACAGCCCAGATGCCGAAGCCATGCTCCCGGTAATGCTGCCTGTTCCACTGAATCCAGCGCCGGGTCATGGCTTCATCATAGGGCTTGGGATAGTGCTGCATGGTTTCTGCATCCGACAGGATCTCATGGATGGCATCAAAATCCTCCATGGTGTATTCCCTGAGCAACAGATGCTCGGTTTCCAGAATCATTGAATCCCTCCATTCTGCATGCTTTTCTTTAATGCATGCGGTCAAGCACAGGCAGCAAACCGGTGCAGCCGCTGGGTCCGCTGCACCGGTTTCATTGGGGCTTTATTTCAGCCCTGCAAGGAAATTCTCAAAATTTTCATGAGCGATCATCTCCTGCTCCCGCTCTGTAAGCGGCAGCTGCAGAAAACGCTCCACCTCCTGCTCCGGTTTCCACATGGGATAGTCCGTGCCGAAGAACACCCGGTCCGCGCCATAGTGCCGGATCACCTCTGCCGCCTTGTCCGGCTCCAGAGCATACAGGCTGCTGCAGGTATCCACCCACACATTGGGGCGGCCTGCCAGAATGCGCCACGCCTCCGTCCACACCGACCAGCCGCCCAGATGAGCGCAGATGATCTTCAACTCCGGCACCTGATCCAGTACCCGGGCAATGCGTTCCGGCTGGCTGTAAGGGTAGCGCATATCACCGGTATGCACCAATACAGGCAGGCCATGCGCTGCCAGAATGCGGAACATCGTAACCGCCTGGTCGCTGTCGGAGAGGAACTGCTGGATATCCGGGTGCAGCTTCACGCCATGGAGACCGCCCGCCTTGATGCGCTTGGCCTCGCCTTCCACGTCCGGGTAGTCCGGATGCAGGGTGCCAAAGCCCACCAGTTTTTCCGGGTGTTCGGCAGCGGTGCGCATCAGATAGTCGTTGATGGCATGCACCCGCTCCTGCGTAGTAGCTACACTGTGCACCAGAAAACGCTCAATGCCCGCCGCCGCGCCATGGGTAAACAGCCCGGCCAGTGTGCCGTCCATCAGGCAGGGGATGTCGTAAAACGTGCCAATGGATGCCGCTGCTTTCAAAGCGATGGCGTCGGGATAGATATGGGCATGGGTATCAACGAAATACATGGGCAGCCGCCTCCGTTTGTCTGGTATCGATGAGAGATTCAAGCAAGGGGCAGCCAACGCATACCGCGCAGGCCGCCCCTGTGTGGTTTTTTTCAAGCTGCGCGCTTACGCCTGAACAGCTTCTTCCTTGGCCCCGGGCACGAAAACGCCCTCGGGCTTGGGCACATGGTATTCCACGCCGTTGTTGTACAGCACCTGCTCCGGCTCCACTTCCAGCAGTTCCGGGTTCTTCAGGTGCTTGTTCATCACCGCGAAGAAGCGGGCATAGGTAGCGCCGCCGCACACGCGTTCATCGGCAGTGATGCCAATGGGCAGCGTGCACTTGCGGATCGGGTTGCCCTGCGCATCCACCGTGTTGTAGCGGTTGGACTTGCCCATGCCGATAAACATGCTGGTGTTGCCGAAATTGTAAATGTGGTGGTACACCTTCATCAGGCCGATGGAAGCGTTATTGGTGATGAACATGCTGGTGTGGAAGGGCAGTTCATCGATCAGCGCCTTGGGGCACAGTCCGTAGCGGTCCAGCAGCTTCACCAGACCCACCACCGTGGTGGCCAGACCGGGAATCTTCAGCAGCGCGGAAGCCAGCTTGATGACAAAACTGCCCTCCTCCGGGTCGCGGTTATTGGCGATCTTCTGCTGGCAGCGGGCGCTGACATCGTAGATGGTATCGCTGGGATCAAAGAAGATCTTCACGGCGTTTTCCTTGATGCTACCATCGGGGGTATTCAGCAGCAGGGTAAAGCTCACCGTCAGTTCCTTGCGGTTGTAGAACTGCTTGTTCATGATGAAACGGTTGATTTCCGGAACCTGAGACACGCCGCGCACAAACGCCGCGATGATGATATCCATAAAGGTGATCTTCACGCCTTCGCGGGCTTTCTTGGCGATGTAGCGCATCAGGGTTTCGTATTCGATCTCATGATCCAGAAACACCTGCGCGTCGCAGCGCATGGGCATCAGGTACGGGGTGATCTGCACGATGGGATCGATATCCTTCACGCGGCGGCCATCCGGGCGAAATCCAAACATAGATATCCTTCCTTTCCTTTGGCTGCGCCCGGATGCCTCGGCGGGATGTTTTTTCCCGCGGCAGAATGATGGCTGATAAATCGTTGAATGGGCATCTTTGCGCAACGTTCCATAAACAAAGGTATTGTACCGTGAAAGGTCTGCATGCGTCAAGATTCGCACCTGCCCAAGGCGGGTTTTTCCGTGTTTTTTCGCGTTGCTTCGCGGATCGGTCCAGCCTGCACATCCTAATTGGATGGCTTTCATCACCCGCCCCTACAATGTGGCGAAAAATCGCCCATCAAAAACGTTGACACATGCAGTTTATGGGAGTATCCTGCTAAGTGGACAACCTTTTTCATTTATGCGATATTGTCAGGAGGATGGTAGCCATGGAGATCATTGTACGTCCCGAGAACATGCAGCGCATCACTACGCCCGAGCTGGCTCAGGCATTTATCGACGAACAGGTAGACCTGATCCGCAAGCAGGTCGGCAACAAGAAGGTGCTTCTGGCCCTCAGCGGCGGCGTGGACAGCTCCGTTGTGGCAGCACTGCTCATCCGTGCCATCGGCAAGCAGCTGATTTGCGTGCACGTGAACCACGGCCTGATGCGCAAGGGCGAAAGTGAAAATGTGCTGGAAGTTTTCCGCAATCAGATGGACGCCAATCTGATCTATGTTGACGCTACCGACCGTTTCCTGAATCTGCTTGCCGGCGTTGCCGAGCCCGAACAGAAGCGCAAGATTATCGGCAACGAGTTCATCAATGTCTTTGCCGAAGAAGCCCGCAAAGAAGATGGCATCGCCTTCCTGGCGCAGGGCACCATCTACCCCGACATTCTGGAAAGCAAGGGTGTCAAGGCGCACCACAATGTGGGCGGCCTGCCCGATGATCTGAAGAAAAAGTTCGAACTGGTAGAGCCTCTGGCTCTTCTGTTCAAGGATGAAGTCCGCGTGGTGGGCGTTGAGCTGGGTCTGCCGGCTGAGATGGTCTACCGTCAGCCCTTCCCCGGCCCCGGTCTGGGCGTGCGTTGTCTGGGCGCCATCACCCGCGACCGTCTCCATGCCCTGCGCGAAGCCGATGCCATCCTCCGCGAGGAGTTTGATGCCTGCGGCCTTGCCGGCAAGGTGTGGCAGTACTTCGTCGCTGTGCCCGACTTCACCAGTGTGGGCGTACGCGATGGCAAGCGCTACATGGGCTGGCCCGCCATCATCCGCGCCGTGAACACCACCGACGCCATGACCGCCACCATCGAAGAAGTGCCCTACGCGGTTCTGCACAAGATCACCGCACGGATCACTGCCGAAGTGGAAGGCATCAACCGCGTGCTGCTGGATCTGACGCCCAAGCCCGTGGGAACTATTGAGTGGGAATAATGAACAGCCTCCGTTTTTCCCAGTAAACACGGGCAAAAGCGGGATCTCAAAACAGATTTGATACTGTTTTGATACTGTCATCAAAAATCCCACGATCATCACACAAGAGGAAATCCCTCCTGTATGAACGCTTATGTTCATGCAGGAGGGAGTTTTATGTTTTCGGTTTTCTGTTCAGGAAGGAGTCCGGCATCCAAGAAAGAACCACGGATATCATTTTCAACCGATCTTCAGGGTATCAAAAAGAGCAAGCATGATCTGATAAAGTCCTTCGTACATCTCAAAATCGAATTGCGTCTCAATCACCATGCAGCCGCCATCAACAGGGATTATGAAAAAGTGGCGTTGATAGGTGGGGCAGGCTGTTTCGCCATCAAACTGCACAGTGGTTGCATCGTAGCTGCCAACCTTGACCGCAAAAACATTCTTATTGGCATATGCTTCACCATACTTTGCAAAAAGCTCTTCACAGATCTGGTTCGGACTGCTCTGTGCAATCTGGTAAACCGAATAGTACACTTCGCGCTGGCCGATCCAGGCATCATAGGTGAAGGTATCAGCGCCCTCGCGAACGGTGTGGGTGAAATATGCGGGATCCATCGCGATGGTGGCGCCAGAGTTGGCAACGCGGACAGTCTCAACGGGAATCCTTTCCACAACGCCCTCGCGGCTGATCTCAATATAGCGCGACTCCCCCTCTGACTCAGTGCCTGCGGTCGCCCGGGGCTCCTGCACAGGCCTGCCCTTTTCGTTTTCAATCACAGAAAAATCAAAGGTATTCGCCAGATCTTCCAGATCGTCAAAGGTGATTCCCTCATCGGTGCCGCCCATCACATTGATGCTGACAAAGCACGAATCGAATTCAGCAAAGAGCACCGATTGATATTCCGAAATAGCCGCTGCGAGCTCAACGCCTGAATCCGTCGTGAGCGACTGTTCCTGATAATCCTCAATATCTCCGATGTTGAGGAAAATGGGATCGAAAACGCCCTTGACCGAACGTCTGAACTGATAATACACCGACAGACGCCCGACTGCTGCATCAAAGATCCCGTCAAAGCTGAAGGTGCCGTCATCGTACATATATCCGTCCAACATGGTGTTGTATGCTGCGTCGGAAAACTCTGTTTCGTCATTCACAATCAGTTTTTCGGTGATCGGGGTCAATTTTTCGGGTACAAAGCTGCCGTACAGCGTCAATCCGTATTTTGCGGTAATTTCATCGAGCTTGTCAGCCATTTCCTGTGTATATACATCATAATGCATATACTTTTCGCCAAGTTCGATGTCATCAGGGCCCTCCGGATCAGCCTGAGCAAGGAGAGCCCCGTCCGGATCGTAGTGATCCGCGAACGCTTTCCACTCGGCTACTGCCATATATTCATTGCAGTCGGTAAAGTCGGAAAGGAGGATCTCACTTTTGATCTCAGGATCATTGGACTCAACAAGAGCAGCTCTTAAGCTGATCAATCTTGCCGCAACGGCTACGGTTGCAAAGGCGATAAGCAGACACAGCACCGCCGCAAGCAGAAGCGTTCTTTTGGTAAATCGTCCATGATATTTCACCGTCCTGTCGACCTCGCTGTTCTCAATGGTTTTTTCATCAATGCATTCCATGGCAGCAAACAAATCGTTTCTATTCATCGAAATAACCCTCCTTTGAAAGGTGGATCCGTAACCGTTTGCGAACTCGGCTGAGCATCACATTTACAGCGTTTTCGTTCATTTCATAACGGTCAGCGATCGTCTTAATCGCTTCGGAGAAGAAATATCTTCTGATAAATAGCTTCTGCTCCCGCTCTGGCAAGCGCTCAACAAACTGATTGATCACCTCGCCAAGTTCTCTTGCATTGACCTGACCTTCCACATCCGATTCGTCTGCGATGCATTCTGCCAGTTCTTCAAGCACAAGCATTGTTTCTCCGCCGCCGCGCTTCAATGACTTTCTCGCCTTGTATCGGTCAAAAGACAGATGGCGGGTGATCTTTGCCAGAAACACTTTCAGGACGGTTGGTCTGGTGGGAGGGATCGCATTCCACGCCCTCAGCCATGTATCGTTCACGCACTCCTCGGAATCCTGCGCATCATCCAGTATACCGTTGGCTATGGTAAAGCAATACGCTCCGTACTGTTCCATTGAAGCGGGGATTGCTTTCAAATCTTTGTTCCAGTAGAGTCCTATGATCTCGGAATCTTTCACAATGAGCCTCCTTTCAGGCAATCAAGGATCCTTTCACCCTATAAGACGACAAACAGAGGGAAAACTTACAAGCAAATCAAAAAAAGATTTGCTCATCAGAAAAAATGGTTCAGGAGCGCCATTTTCCACTGCGTGTATACGCAAACCCGTTCCAGATCAAAAAAGATCCCAGGGGGATCAGCAGCCTTTGGAACACCCACAGCTGCAGAACAAGGATTCACGAGTTGTAAGATCCCTCGATGTTTTATTCCGCTATATATAATACTTCAACGGTCTGCCGACACCTTCCCCCAAACCAAAGCATTCAACACCTCAAAAGCGAACCGGGGTCTGCCGGTCTGCTCTTTGTCCGCCGGGAGGGGTGAGAACCGTGTATTGTCGGTTATTTCACAATCATTTGACTGGATTTTTTCCCACTGATAGGGTATACTGGTTGCATTCAAACAAATCATCAGGGAAAACCACACTGCACTCGGAGGAAAACATGCTAGATATCATCACAAAAGTCAACCAGGTTCTCAATGATTTCATCTGGGGCGTTCCCGCCATGGTCTGCATCCTTGGCGTGGGTCTGTATCTGGCCATCCGCACCGGCTTTATGCCCCTGCGCAAGTTCGGCTACGCCATGAAAAACACGATGGGTCGGCTGTTCAAAAAGGAAGAAGCTGCCGAAGGCGCGCTGACTCCCTTCCAGGCGGTCTGCACCGCTCTGTCTGCCACGGTGGGCACCGGCAACATTGCCGGTGTGGCTGGCGCTATCGCCATCGGCGGCCCCGGCGCTGTGTTCTGGATGTGGGTCTCCGCCATTCTGGGCATGGGCACCAAGTTTGCCGAAGTAACGCTGGCGGTTCACTTCCGTGAGCGCAACAAGAACGGTGACTATGTGGGCGGCCCCATGTACTACATCAAGAACGGTCTGGGCAAAAACTGGATGTGGCTGGCATATTTATACGCTTTCTTTGGCGTATGCGCCGTGTTCGGCACCGGTAATGCCACGCAGGTCAATACCATCACTGCCTCCATCAACACCGCGCTGACCAATTACAAAGTCATCAGCGCTGATTCCCTGCCCATCAGCAACCTGATCATCGGTATCGTTATCTGCGTCGTTGTGGCGCTGATCCTCATCGGCGGCCTGAAGCGCATCGGCAGCGTTTCTGAAAAACTGGTGCCTGTGATGGCTGTGCTGTACATCGTGCTGGGCATCGGCCTGATCGTGAGCCGTATTGACAAGGTTCCCGCCGTGTTCGCCTCCATCTTCCAAGGCGCTTTCAATCCCGCTGCCTTTACCGGCGGTGTGGTGGGCAGTTTCTTCATCAGCTTACAGAAGGGCGTATCCCGCGGCATCTTCTCCAATGAAGCTGGTCTGGGTACCGGCTCCATCGCCCACGCCTGTGCTGATACCAACGATCCCGCAAAGCAAGGTCTGTACGGCATCTTTGAAGTGTTTATGGATACCATCGTTATCTGCACCCTGACCGCGCTGGTGATCCTGCTCAGCGGCGTGGAGGTTCCCTATGGTCAGGCAGCCGGCGCAGAGTTGACCATCGGCGGCTTCACCACCGTATACGGCAACTGGATCTCCATTTTCACCGCCATCGCCATGTGCTGCTTCGCCTTCTCCACCATCGTGGGCTGGGGCCTCTACGGTGCCCGCTGCGCGGAGTTCCTGCTGGGAAGCAAGATCCTGCTGCCCTTCAACATTGCCTACTGCCTGGTTTCCATTCTGGGCGCCACCACCGATCTGGGCCTGATCTGGGGCATCAGCGACACCTTCAACGGTTTTATGGCAGTGCCTAACCTGATCGGTGTCTTCCTGCTGGCTCCTGTGGTGCTGCGGCTGATCAAGGAGCATTTCAGCAAGGAGAAGGATGGGGCTGCTGAGGTGGAGTGACCATACGGAATCAGTTTTTTTCGACAGACAAACGAGCATCCGGCGTACGGATGCTCGTTTGCTTATGTGGCGCAACAAACGCATTGGGACTTGTCAAAACGACAAGATTTCTTGCGCCAATTCATCAAAACCATGAACGGAAACACATTCGCATGATACGTTTCTGCTGTTGAACAGAATCGGATTCATGCCTACTTTGTTAGCTGCCCCCAAGTTGCGCCTTCGATCATCTACATATATGCAGTCCTCTGCGTTCACCCCCAATTTCTCGAGTGTTAACAAGAAAATGCGCTCATCAGGCTTTTTCACTCTCAGATCGCCACTTATACTGATTACATCAAAATATCGGTTGATATTGAATTTTTCCCGAAGATACCTGCTCCATCTGCTGGAGTCATTCGATAGAATGGCCAGCTTATATTGGGTTTTCGCCTTTTCAACAAAATCGATAAAGCCATCCGCCAATTCTATTGTATCAAGGTACTCCTTTTCCATCTTTTCCAAATCACCTTGAAACCCAATGGCTTTCCACACATCAATAGAGGATATTTCTCCAACATTCGCTCTGAACCATGGTTCATATATCTCTTCGGCACTTACGTTGGGGAATGTTTGTTGCACATAGGGAACGAAATCATCTCCTGTTTGCTTTACGATTACACCATACATATCCAAAATGATCGCTTTCATAACAGAAAATCCTTTCGTCTCATTCGGTTTACTGGTTTTCATTCTATCATAGCAGTGCACGAAACCTCAAGCCGCCCACCCATCATTTTTGTCCCATATCCATCCCCCATTGCTGTTGAAAAGCATCCATCACTCCGATATACTGAAAGGTGATGAAACCCATATCACACAACAAAGGAGATGGACGCAATGAAGAAACTGTTGGCATTCCTGCTGGCGGTCCTGCTGCTGGCAAGCGGTTTTGCTTGTGCCGAGGAAAGCGCACGCAAGACGGATTTCCCGGATAACACCTTCGTGGAGATGGATCCCAACTACATCACCGGCGTTACCCAGCGGGGCAAGACCGTTCTGTTCCGCTATGATGCCCAGACCGAGAGTGGCGAGACCTACACCAAGAGCGCTCTGGTGTACGTGCCCTATGGCTACGATGAGACTGATACCGCCACCCGCTACAACGTGCTGTACCTGATGCATGGTCATGGCGGCGGCTACACCACCTTCTTCAAGGGCGCGGGTTCCTTCTCCAACATGCAGTTTACGCTGGACGCCATGATTGAGAAAGGCCACATCGAGCCCCTACTGGTGGTGGCACCCACCTATATGGTACCCGGCAAGGACGAATTCTGGTGCGCAGGGAATTTCTGGTATGAGCTGAACAATTACCTGATTCCCGCCTTTGAAAGCGCCTATCACACCTATGCCGAAGATGTGACCCCCGAAGCGATCCGCGCCTCCCGTACCCATCGTGCTTACAGCGGTTTTTCCATGGGTTCTGTTTCCTGCTGGGCCACCTTTGAGCACAGTCTGGATCAGATCGCCTACTACATGCCCTGCTGCGGCGGCGCCAGCTTTGGCGGCGATGCGGCAGCAGCTGCTCAGAAGCTGGCAAACAGCGTCGCTCAGGCTGGCTACACCAAGGATGATTTCTTCATCTATGCCGGTTGCGGCGGCGAAGGTGATGTGGGTTATCCGGGCATGACCGCCCAGGTGGAAGCCATGAAACTGCTGCCCGATACTTTCGTGTACTGCGAGAACTTCCGTGACGGCAACCTGTACTACACCCAGTGCAGCGGCGGTCACAGCACCAAGAGCGTGGAACTGATCATGTACTGCGCCCTGCCCACTTTCTTTGACAAGTAATCAAGGCTGATGGGGCTGCCCCGCAGTGAGAGACAAACAAGCATCCGGTGAACGTACCGGATGCTTTAGGTTGTCAAAAAAGGGGAAGGTGCAGGAAACTCAGTTTCCTGCCGGGTGTGGGCAGAGCCCACAAAACCTTGCGCCGCAGCGCTTTTCAGCAAGCACAGCGAGCACTGTAGGTGCAAGATGTGCGACTTTTGAACAGAAGTATGGGTTTTTCGACAGTCTGAAGCATCCGGTGAACGTACCGGATGCTTGTTTGTTTATAATTCTTTGACATACAGACGGTCCGTTCCATTTCCATAGTTCACGATATCTTTCACATAGTGGTAGCCGTATTTTTCGTATAAACCTATGTGGTCTGTCGGAATATAGGTATTCATAAATCCGATCGCTTTGGCATATTGATTGGCAAACTCGATGAGTTTTTCGCTGATTCTGTTGCCACGATACTCTTCGCTTACAAACAAAGTTGATATCCAGGGAAAGATCTCTGGCAATGGGTAATAGTCCGTTTTCATGATCGTCACCATTCCAACAATTCGTCCATTCACGATAGCTGCAAATGGCGTCTCCCACTCTTCGAACTCCCAATTCTGAAGCAACCTCACCGTATGTTCCTTTACATCCATCCAAGAAAAGTTCTCCACAAAGCGCAGTAAGTCATCTGCCAGCGGAGTGCCCTTATCGACTTTTTGAAGTTCTATTGCTTCCATGTGATTCGCCTTTCGTATTGCTCAAATTCAAATGGACCCCCTAACACAGCAGCACGAAAACACACCGCAAGCCCTTACTTACTCCATCACCACGAAATCTCCCGCATCATCCCATCCCGCATCACGATGCGGTTTTCCTCCGAATGGATATACTCCTCCCTCACATCATAGCAGAAATCCATGTGCATATACTGCCCGGCGCACAGGCCGGAGCCGTCCTCGTTGGGGCAGAACACCCGGAACGTGAAGCCCTCCGGGCGCAGCTTGTTGAAGTACAGCTTCCACAGCATGTGCAGGCCGGCTTGGGTCATGGCAAAGGCGAAATCCTTGGTTTCCTTGGGCTCACGGGTGCTGGTGGCGGCAGAGGTGATCAGCCCCAGCCGCTTTTTGCCCTGCCGGAGGAAGGGGAGCATCTTCTCCACCAACGCATGGGTTCCGT
This sequence comes from Clostridiales bacterium, assembly GCA_015056245.1. GTDB lineage: Bacteria > Bacillota > Clostridia > Christensenellales > Aristaeellaceae > Limiplasma. The sequence goes on from SVGQ01000009.1 coordinate 28,176, forward strand.
TCACACCCAGATCAAACACGCGGCTGATGTCCTGATCATCCAGTTGCCCCAGCGGCTGTACATTTTCGCCGCGATGGGTGGCCTGCACGATCAGATAGTCCAGTTTTCCTTCAGCTTGGATGGTTTCCAGCGCTCCCGCCAGCTCTGCCGCATCCGCTGCGGTTGTCATCTCAATGACGACAGCGCCCCGCTGCCTGAACCACTCCGCTGCCCCGGCAGCTTCCTGAAAACAGGTTCCCGCAATCAATACGATCTCTTTCATGGCACACACCTCAGAACGGCCAGTACTGACCCTGAATATCCCGCAGGATCAGCACATCGTCGATTTCCTCATCACTGACAAAATACCGGTAGGCCACCGGCGCAGCCTCTTCGGGCTCAAAATCGCCCACGGTACTTTTTTGACCGGACATGTAGCTCTTTACCCAGCCCGGATGGAACAGCCGGAAGGTGTATCCTTCGGGGCGCAGGGCTTTGAAAAGCATATGCATTTCCATATTCAGCGCGGCTTTGGAAACGCAGTAGGGAAAGTCCTTCACCCGCTGCATCAGCGGGATCACGCCGGTTTCGGAAGAAAAGGTGCAGAGCCTCCTGCGGCCCTCCTGCATCAGGGGCAGGAAGGCTTCCACCATGCGCAGCGGACCCAGCGAGTTGACCTGAAACGCGCTGTTGAATCCATCCGCATCCTCGGTTTTGGGGAAGATGCCGGCGCAGTTGATCAGGTAATCCACCCGATGGGTCAGGCTGCCGACGAGCGCGGCAGCTTCCTTGACGGATTGGGTATTGCCCACATGAAGGGGAATGATGTGCATCCGCTGCGGATAGAGTGGCTGCAAATCCGAAAGCTGAGGCCACTCCGGCATAAACTGACCCGCATAGACGGTGTATCCATTGCGCAAAAAAGTTTCCGTCAGCGCAAGACCGATGCCTCTGTCCGCGCCGGTAATGACGACATGTTCCATTTATACCTCCTGTTCTTTCATGCACCAATGGATGGCATTGGTCAGCAGCTTCTGGAATTGCGGATTCTGCCACACCGCCAGAATGTGCCCGGGAATCAGGGCACAGAAACGCCCCTTGCCCATCTCCCGCACATAGGCAGCAGGCATGGTGGCGGCTTCTGAGGAGGTGGATTCCATCAGGATCCGGGCATCATCGCCGGTCATTTCGATCTGATAATGTTCATCCCGCACGCAGAAGGGTTCCACCCCTGCGGTGACCGGATGCGTGCTGTCCACCACCTGATAGGTGACCGGGCAGCGGGGCGGATGGGTCACGAAGCGGCAGCCCACAAAGTCGATGTACTCCCTGCAGGGCTTTTGGCAGTTCTCCGGCAGGTTCTTCTCCGAGAAAGAACAACCCGCATGCACCGCCAGAAAACCTCCGCCCTGCTGCACATAATTCGCAAAGTCCCCGGGGCTGCATTCGTTCACGTTTTCCTCAAACCATGGCACGCTGTTGCCGCTGGTCACGTTGTTGCCCTTACAGCAGATCACCAGATCGTACCCCGCCAGATCGGCGGCGGTAAGCATATCCTTGGCATCCTCCACAAAAGTCATCTGATCATATAAATCCGTCAGACAGGAAAAGCCCGCCTTGACCACTTCCGTGGTGTGCCAGATATCACCGCAGATCACCAGTATTTTTGCCATCGTGATGTTCCTTTCTGTGTGAGTTGTTATCGGTTGTGCCCGCCTGCCAAACCGGCTGTTCATTCTGCCATCTCATCCAGCGGCTGGCCCAGACCCGGCACATATCCGGCGTCCGCCAGCGCGATCATGCACAGCAACGCGCCCCAATGATAGAACTTGTCGCTGTTGCCGCTGTCGCAGCCCTCGCCGGTGATGGCGGAGTAATTTTCATGCACATGACGGTGCTCCCGCCATTCCTTGCGGAAGAGCTGCGCGGATTTTTCCGCCAGATCGCGGCGCACATCCGCCAGTTCCGTACGGGCCAATGCCAGATACACCAGGAAATTCAGCGGAGCCCAGACCCGTCCCCGCCAATAGTTCTGCTCAGGATAGGCGGGATCGTTGCGGGCGATGGAGGGCAGCATCCACTCCCCGTAGAACTCCTCTGGGTTGTAGTAGTGCTCATCCGCCATGCGCCGTTGCCGTTCCGGGGTCACATCCGGGGAGAAGAGAGCGTAAAAGTTGGTGGGCGAGATGCGCCGGGAGAAAGCGCCCGTATCCGTGCGGCGGTTGTAGTAGAAGCCGTTCTCCTCATCCCAGAGGCCTTCCAGACCTGTCCGGGCGGCATCCATCCGCTGGCGCAGGGCCGGAATGTCTTCCTCCCGCCCAATCAGCAAGGCCAGTTCCATCAATGAGCGGCAGTCCAGAATGTACAGGCCCGTCAGACCCACATCCTCCAGCTCCAGCCGGTGGGTATCCCTGTTGAAGGGGATATCATCGTACATAGGCGAATTGTCCAGCCCGCTTTCCAGCGCCGCGCCATAGGTGGCGTGCACACCCTCGCTTTCCCAGCGGTTGCCGTAGAGCACCGGGATCTCTTCGCTGCCCCAGCACAGCGCGCCGCTATCGTTCATACGGTGCTGGGCAAACCACTCATTCCAGCGGAGCAGATCGGCGTATAGATCCTCCACGATCCACTTTTCGCCCAGTACCCGGTAGGTTTCCAGCAGCATGGCGCTGCCCACCGGAGGCTGGGAACGGTCCGCGCTCACCTGCCCGGTGGCATAGGAAAAGTTCGGCACAAAGCCTGCCGGGGTCTGCTGGTTCAGGATCTCCCGCAGGTTGCTGTAGGCCATCTCCCGGTTGCCCAGGCTCGCCATGAAACCCGCAAAGAAGTTATCCCAGCAAAACAGCACATACCCGCCGCTGCCGATGCTCCACAGACGGCTCACCGGGGAGATGACCCGGTCGCCAGCGGCATCGTAGAGGGTATCCCAGCCAAGGGCTGATTCCATGGCCTCATAAAGCTCTGCCAGTTGTCCGTAGCGGGCGCAGGAGCGCTGATGGGCCTCCCGGCGGGCAGCGATCAGCGACCGGGCTTCCTCCAGGGAGCAAGCCTTGCCCACGCTGACTGCCACCGGGCCAGCCAGCGCAACGCTGAGATAGGCGGTCTGCACCGGAATGTTGGGATCCTCCATGGGCTGGCCCGTGATATACACCGTCCGGTCGCCGCTGAGCGCGTGGGCCACCAAGTGTCCCTCCCGCTTTTCCACCCAGCCGGGACGGCCCCACAGAAAACCGCCCTCCAGCACAAGCATGGCAGGACGCACCTGCTGGCGAAGCGGCGTAATCAGCAGCACAAGGTCATCCCCCTGAGCGGTGGATTCCACCTGTATCTCCATGTCGCACCAGCGAAATCGCATTTCAGTATAGGATTCATCAAAGGCATGGGGGCCGGGATAGGCGGTCTCTGCCGGTTCACGCCCGTATTCGTTGGTGAAGCGTCCCACCAGCGTTTCTTTCAGGTAGTGGCCTTCCCGGTATTCCTTGAACGCCGCGTTGATGGCGAAACCATCCGGCATATATACATGAGACAGCACACTGCGCACATTCCATGTGTGCCAGCCATTGAGATAGGCTCTTTTCATATCCTGATAATTCATATTGACTTTCTCCTTTGGCCTGATGGACCATCCGTTGATACCAGTGTATCACGAAAACCGATCAAGGAACAGTATCACTGTTGGAAAGCATTTGTTATATTATTCTATCACGCTGAGCTGTGCATCTGGGCTGCAAAAAAGTGCCACTTACCCCTGTGCACATTGAAAAACGACCTTTATCGATGCTACAATGCCAAAGGAGAGGAGGGGCGCCATGAAATACAGGTTTGAATCCATCCCGGAGGGCGAAAACGAGGTTATCATCCGCTGCCGGGAGATAACGCCGGAAATCCGGCAACTGCTGACCCATCTGCAATCCTCCGGTCAAAAGCTGATCGGCAGCAAAGACGGCACCCAAGTGGTGATCCAGCCCCGGGATATCCTCTACATTGAAAGCGTGGATGGCAAAACCTTCGTTTACACTGCAATGGATGTACTACGGGTGGAGTACACCCTCATCCAGCTGGAGGAACGGCTGAACGGGGTGAACTTCTTCCGCTGCTCCAAATCCATGATCCTGAATATCGACAAGGTGACCGCCCTGAAAAGTCTGGCTTCCAACCGTATCGACGCCACCTTGCAGGGCGGGGAACATATTCTCATCTCCCGTACCTACGCATCCGATTTCCGCAAACGGCTGAAAGGAGGAACCCGGCATGATCCATAAGCTGTGCCGCCTGATGGAAAAATGGCTCACCATCAAGATCGGTGTGGAGATCCGCTGTTGCCTGAGCTTTTTTCTGATGCTGTTTTTCTACTGCGTTTACCGGCTTGTGGGGGGCGTGACGGAAGCCAACATCTGGCACATCGCGGAAATGATCCTGATGGCCTATGTTTTTGGCTGGGTGCAGGCCCTGCTGCGGGCGGACTACGACCAGATGGATCAGCTGGGGCTGAAGGAGTGGGCGGTGCTTATGTTCAGCGGCGCGGTATATGGCTTCACCGCGTGGCTGGGCCGCTGGTTTGAGGGAAGCTGGCCCATCACCCTGCTGTTTGCCCTGTACATGACCGGCTGCGGGCTTTGTACTGTGCTGATCTGCCACATCAAGCGTTTCATCGATGCCAAGCTGCTCAACGATGACCTGAAAGCCTTCCAGCAGCGCGCCCAGAATGAAAGCGAGGAAGAATGACCCATGAAAAACACCAACATTTCCGCATGCAAGCGCCTCATCCGCTCCAAACCCATCCCCTGCAGCCTGCAGCAGGGCTTTGTGGAAAATGGCTGGGCTCATCTTCTGCCCGGGGTATACCAGCGCACAGCGGAACTGTTTGCCGAAAACGCGGCGGCTTCCAAGCAGCTGATCATGCATTACGGGCAGATCCTGCCCACCATCGCCCTCTACGAAGCCGCCATTCAGGCTGCCGGCAGCCGGGAGGCGGCGCTGGCTTTTCTGGAAAGCTGGGCCTATCGGAAAATGGAGAAAATGCTGCCCATTGCCCGGGGCCTGATGAAGCTGGGCCTGTACCGGCTGATGCCCTCCCTGTGCAGCCTGATGCTGGACAAACTCTTTGGCAGAGCGGCGGGCTTTGACTACCGGCTGGTGCCGGATGCGCCCAAATTCGCCGTGGACATGACCCGCTGCCCCTATCTGGACACCTATACCCGCTATGGTTACCCGGAGCTGACCCAGTTTGCCTGCCGGGCCGATGACCTGACCTATGGACAGCTGCATCCCAAGCTGGTATGGGGGCGCACCCAGACGCTGGGCATGGGCGGCAGCTGCTGCGAGTTCCGGCTGCATCTGAAGCAAAACGCAAAAGGAGAAGGCTGATGGAAAAGCAAACGAAACACAGCATCTGCACCTGCCTGCTGATCGGTTTGATCGCTTCCATCCTGACGGTGGCTGGCGGCGAGCTGCCCATTGGCTGGGTGGACTATCCTCCTGTGGAGGGCGACCCCACCGGCATGATGGGCATGATGATCGGCAGCGGCAACCTGTCCCTTGTGCAGCTGGCCTTGGGGGCGTTGTTCGGAGGCATTTTCATTCCGCTGCAGTATTTCGGTTTTGAAGGCGCGTCCCGGCTGGTGGCGCAGGGCGGATGCGTAAAGGCGGCGAGGATCATCCACTGGGGTGCGGCAGCCACGGGCTTCTGGGGCGGCATCGTGCATGTGATCTGCGTGGCGCTGATGTTCCTGTGCCGGATGGTGGATGTTTCGCAGGGCACCTTGCCACAGCCTCTTTGGGATTTCACCCTGTGGCTGGTGCTGCCCATCAGCGTGGTGTTCATGCCAGTGTACTATGCCATGTGCATCGCGCTGTTTGCGGCGGTGGTGCGCGGCAAAACAGCCCTGCCCCAGTGGGCGGCGGTGTTCAATCCCCTTACCGCCACCCTACTGCTGAATGCGCTGCCCATGATCGTCCCCGGCAGCAAGCTGGTGAACGCATTGGGCATGGCGAATATGGGCATCGGTTCCGTGATCACCTTTGGCGGGCTGCTGGGCTTGCTGGGAAAAACAAACGAACAGTAAAGAACAACACCACCAGACGAAGCGCATCGCCCGTCTGGTGGTGTTGTTTGGTATGGCCTTAGGCGGGACGAAACTGCCGCCCCTTACTTCACTGAATTCAGCATGGCATCGTCGATCTTGCCCCAGGCGCCGTTGCCCTCGCCCTGGCACTTGACGTACACGCCTACGACCACCTGCGCGCCAGCGGGGTGGTCAAACGCGGGGATGATGCCTTCGCTCCAGTTGCCGTAGGAGGTGATGGTCATGGGGGCGGTGCCCACGGTCTGCCCGTCCACCTTCACGTAGGCATAGGCTTCATGATTGCCTGCGTCGCCGCCCATGAGGGAGACGGCGAAGCGGAACTTGCCCTCGGGCAGATTGGTGACGGTCTGCTCCAGCGTGAATTCCACGCTGTTTTGGGCAGCGCTCCAGAAATGCATGTGCTTGCTGCCGGTGAGGGAGTCGGTGGCTTTGTCCTCCACATAGAGTTCGTCGGCGTGGGCAAGGTCGGTCCATACCCAGCCAGTGCCGCCTTCTTCAAAGCTGTAATCGGTCAGATAGTTATAGTCCACCATGGAAACATCGCAGCGGGCTTCCATGCCCCCGGCCTGACCGGTGATGGTGTACTGAGCCACGCCGCCGTCCCGCATCTGCTGGCGCATGTCGTCGGTCAGATTCCACTGGACGGGGATCTGCTGGCGGCTGTCGTCGGTCATGACGGCGTTGATGGTTTCGGGCAGTACCAGCTCTGCGTTCAGGTCGCAGATCAGGGTCACATCCTCCAAGGCATCGGCGACCACGGGGATTTCGTTGCCCTGCCCCATGAGACGGAACACCTTGAGGGATTCCAGCGGATGACCGGTGGCATCGAACAGGGCCTGATTGTCCACGGCGCAGCCGCCGTAGTATTTACCGGCATCGTAGGGGTCATAGGGGGCGGCATAGCTGGAGGCCCAGCCGGAACCGTACTGCTCCCAGAGGGCGTGGTTTTCCTCCCAGCTGTTCTGGCCTACGGAGATCCATGTGCCCTCCCAGTACACCACGCCGATGCCCGCCGGGGTATGGTTGACGATGGCATCGGTAATGGCGCGCAGGTTGTTGGCCTGTCCTTGCACGGTGTAGGGGTAGTTCTTCACCACGGCGCTGCCGTCGCCGATGGTGTTGCCGGTAAAGTCGGTATCCGCGCCGGTGTAGGCGTAGGAGGTCTCCATGACCATGACCTTTTTGCCGTAGGTATCGGCAATGGTGGTGAGCAGGGAGGTCAGGTTGTCCAGACTGCCGTGCCAGTAGGGATAATAGGAGGAGGCAAACACATCATAGTCCACCTGATAGTAGTCCATCTTCTTGGCGTAGGTCAGGTAGCTGTCGCCTTTTTCCGGGTTGGCGAAGTGCAGGGCCACCAGCGCCTCGGGAAACACCTCCCGGGTGGCTTTGGCGCCGGCCTGCATCAGGTACTGGATGTTGAACCAGATCTTCTCGCCGCACATGAACTGGTTGGTTTCGTTGCCGATCTGCACCATACCCACATCCACGCCCGCGGCTTTCAGCTGTTCCAGACTTTCTTTGGTGAACTGGTAGACGGCTTCCGTCTTTTGCTCGATCTCCATGCCCTGCCATGCCTTGGGCACCATCTGCTTACCCGGATCGGCCCAGAAGTCAGAGTAGTGAAAATTGACCAGTAGCTTCATGCCGTATTGAGTAGCCCGCTGACCGATGGCGATGGCGTTGGCCAGATCGCAGTTGCCGCCGCCGTAGCCATTGCCGTTGGCATCGTAGGGGTCGTTCCAGATGCGTACCCGGATGTGGGTAATGCCGTTGTCCGCCAGCACCTTGTATACATCGGTTTCGTTGCCGTCAAAGCCGTAATACTTTACACCGCTTTTTTCCAGCGCAGGCACGCAGGAGGCATCCATGCCGAAGATGAAATCCTCCGGCAGGTTTTCCACCTTTTTTACATACAGGGAGCTGTCCTCCGCCAAGGCGGCAGGGCAGCAGGCGGCAGCCAGCAAGATGAAAGCCAGCGCCATGGACAGGGTTTTCAGGAACATAGGGTTGCCTCCTTTGAAGATGGGTCAGGGGAGATTCAGAAACGCTTCTGCCAACAGGATGGCCCGGTCATCCAGCCCGCCGGGGTTGGCGGTGAGATGCAGGGAAGCCTTGCCCAGCATCAGGTAGTAATCCTCATCGGGCAGGGCAGGGTCCTGGTAGGGGAGAAAGGCTTGGGCGATGCCAGTGCCCGTGGCGGCATGATAGACGCGGATGCCGTAGGGTACGCCGTCCAGCACAAGCAGGTCGGGGCTGGTAGCGGGCTGCGCCTCCAGGGATGCCTCCGGCGATCCGGTGGTCAGGCTCTCCGGCAGCGGCGCGAACCAATCCCGGTATTCCTCTACATGGGAAGCCCGCACAATATACGCATCCGACTGGCGCAGGGGTTCGCTGTCCAGCATGGCATAGGTGAAGGGGTGCACCTTCACCATGGAGATGGTATCATCCAGCAGGGGTTCTTCCAGCTGCACAGCAAGGCCGGTGCCATCGGTGACAGCGGCATCGATGAACAGGGTCAGCTTGTTTTCCGGTTTGGTGTCGGTGAGGAAGGTGAAGATCCAGCCCCAGAGGAACACGCTGACCATGGCCCAGAGGATCATGGCGGGGATCAGGTTCCACAGGCGTTTCATGGGCTTCATTCCACCACCTCCAGATGAGTGATGAACTTTTTCTTTACCGTTACCCGCACGGGAGTTCCCGGGGCGGGCATGCGGGCAGCGAAGCGGGCGTTCAGGTTCAGGGTGAGGGTTTCCGCTTCGGTTTGCAGGCGGGCTTTGCGCACCACGATGCTGCCGGGGATTTGGAAGCCGTCCTTGCTGACGGTAAGGGTGCCGGTATGGTGTTCCTCCGGTGCGTCCCATAGGCCTTGGATATGCCCGGCCTCTGCCTTGGCGGGCCGCTGCCCGAAGACGATGAGCAGCATCACCGCCCAGCCGCCCAGAACGGATAAGCCGATGGTGAGGCCCAGCAGCCGGGAAGCGTTAGCCGTATGCACCTGTGTGCAAAGAAAAATACAGCCTGCCAGAGACAGCGCCGCCACGGCAAAAGAGATCCATTGGTACCGGTCAGCCCGCTTTTTCAGCTGGCTGGCCCGCTGGGGAGAATACCAGTTGTTCATGCTGTCAAATCCTTTCTGTATAAGGAGTATAGCATGTTCTTCCCGCCTTGACAAGCAGCGTGATTTATGGGATGATACCTTCACAGAGGAAAAACCAAAGAAGGAAGGCTGTCTATGAAACGTTTTGTCTGTCTGCTTCTGGCGCTTTTGATGGCGGCGGGATGCTGCTTTGCCGAGGAGGACTTTTTCATCAAACGCTATCCCCTGAGCGAAGGGGGCGAGTGCATCGTGGATGATGTGCCGTTCCTCGCCGGGGCGGCTCCCGATGACAACAACCGGGTGTTTTACGAGATCTTTGTGGGGTCTTTCTCCGACTCCAACGGGGATGGCATCGGGGATCTTCAGGGCATTATCAACCGGATGGACTACCTGAACGACGGCGACCCGGCATCCGGTCTGAGCCTTGGAGTGGAGGGTCTGTGGCTGACCCCGATCTTCCTGTCGCCCTCCTACCATAAATACGATGTGACCGACTATTACACCATCGACCCCCAGTTCGGCACCATGGAGGACTTGCAAGCCCTGATCGATCTGTGCCACCAGCGCGGGATGAAGATCATTCTGGATCTGCCCATCAACCACACCGGGCACCAGAGCCGCTGGTTCAAGAACTTCAAGAATGCCCATCTGCTCAACAATCCGAATAATCTCTACTACGATTTCTACGACTGGGCCACCGTGGGGGAAACCTTGCCGGCCGGGCGCGTCTACGCGCAGGTGTTCGGCACGGATCTTCTGTATGAGGCCAACTTTTCCGACCAGATGCCGGAGCCGGATTTCCACAACGCGGCAGTGCGGCAGGCCATGCTGGATGTGGCGCTGTTCTATCTGGACATGGGCGTGGACGGCTTCCGCTTCGATGCCGCCAAGTACATCTACATGGGCGACCATGAGGCCAGCGCAGCGTTCTGGGAGTGGTACACCGGGGAACTTCGCAAGGTGAAGCCGGATGTGTACACGGTTGCCGAGGTGTGGGACGGGGACGGGGTGATCGACCAGTACCTGCCCGCCACCAGCTGCTTCCACTTCGGGGCCAGTCAGGTGGGCGGCATCATTGCGGAAACCGCCAAGGGCGGCGATGTGAACCGCTTTACCTCCTATATGGAAAGCTACCTGACCAAGGTGGAGAGCATCTCCGATGTGGCGCTGCCCACCCTGTTCATCTCCAACCATGATATGGACCGGGCTGCCGGATACCTCACCGCCGCCAGCGGGCATATGAAGGTGGCAGCCAGCCTGTATCTGCTGATGCCCGGCTCGCCGTTCATTTATTATGGCGAGGAGATCGGCCTTAGGGGCAGCCGGGGCGGCGCCAACACCGATGCCAACCGGCGCATGGCCATGGTCTGGGGTGATGGAGATACCATCCAGAACCCGGCAGGCACCACCTACGACAAGCAGACTCCCTACAGCGTAAAGGATCTCTATCGCATTGGGGACAGCCTGTACAACCATTACAAACAGCTACTCATGATCCGCAAGGCCAACCCGGAGATCGCCCGGGGCCAGTACCATGCGTTGCAGCTCAGCGGCACCAAGCTGGGCGGCTTCACCTGCACATGGGAAGGCAGCACCGTGGCGGTGTTCCACAACACCACCATCAATGAGGTGACGGTGGATCTGAGCACAGTGACCGATCTGCCGCTGAATACCATCAGCGGCACGGCGGGCGCTGGCGAAGTCAAACTGGAGGGCTCAGTGCTGACGGTACCGGGCCAGACCAGCGTGGTGCTCAGGCAGATGCCAGAAACTTGATTTCAACCAATCGGAGGTGCTTTTTATGACCATTCTGAATCAATATCAGCTGGGTGAAATGCTGCTGCAATACCATCGGAATGACAAGGGACAGGTGGGGATGTGTCTGATCCCCGCTGACCGTGAAAACGATCTTTTGGAGAAGAACTGGGCCATTGAGCCGCTGGTGCAGCTCCATGCACGGGGCGATCAGCTGCCCAACGGCTACGGCAACGGTCATACCATGGCGATGACCCCGGCTTCCGACCGCATGACCTATGTGAGCCAGCAGCAGGAGGGGGATACCATCACCACCACGCTGGCGGACGGTATGGGCCGGGTGGCGTGCCACAAGGTGCGCTGGCAGGAGGGCCTCAAGGCACTGCGGGTGACCACGGTGTTTGAGAACCAGTCGGATAAGCCCATCCAGCTGAATCTGCTGTCCAGCGTGAATCTGGGCTGGATCAGCCCCTTCACCCCCGGGGATGCCAGCGGCTGCCTGCGGGTGCACCGTGCCCGCAGCGCATGGAGCGCGGAAGGCCGCCTGCAAACGGAAACCGTGGAACAGCTGCATCTGGAGCGTTCATGGACAGGCCACGCCATCCGGGTAGAGAAGTTCGGGCAAGTGGGCTCTATGCCGGTGCGGGGCTGGTTCCCCTTTGCGGCGGTGGAGGATACCCATGCAGGCATTACATGGGCCATGCAACTTGCCTGTCCCTCGTCGTGGCAGATGGAGCTGCGCCGCAAGGATGACGGCCTGTGCATGATGGCCTCTCTGGCGGATGATGATTACGGACACTGGATGAAGACCATTGCTCCCGGGGAAAGCTTTGAGACCCCGGAAGCCTATCTGACGGTATGTGAGGGCGGCGTGGACGAGGCCTCCCAGCGGCTTTTGTCCATTCACCGGGCCAACTGGTTGGGCCGGGACCGGGAACTGCCGGTACTGTTCAACGAGTACTGCACCACCTGGGGCGACCCCAATCATTGCAACATGGTGCGTATCGCGGATGCCATCAAGGGCCATGGCTTTGACTATCTGGTGATGGACGCGGGCTGGTACGCCAAGGATGGCAAGGGCTGGAGCGAGGCCGGCGGGGACTGGATCCCCAACGAGACCACCCTGTTCCCCCATGGCTTGAAAGCCACTGCCGATGCCATCAAGGCGGCGGGGCTGAAGCCGGGCATCTGGTTTGAGGCAGAGAACGTAGCCAGCGAATCCGACACCTTCCAGCAGGAGGACATGCTGCTCCACCGCCACGGCACGGTGATCGACACCGCCAACCGCCGCTTCCTTGACCTGCGCAAGGAAACGGTACAGGCCCATCTGGAGGAGCGGGTCATCAACCTTCTGAAAAACAACGGCTTTGAATACGTGAAGATCGACTACAACGACTGCATCGGCGTGGGCTGCGACGACCCGGACAGCCTTGGCGAGGGCCTCAGGCAGAATATGCAGGGCAGCCTGCGGTTCTTCCGGCGCATGCGGGAAGCGGTACCCGGCCTGTGCATCGAAAACTGCGCCTCCGGCGGACACCGGCTGGAGCCCTCCCTGATGGGGGTCAGCGACATGGCCTCTTTCTCCGATGCCCACGAATGCCCAGAGATCCCCATCATTGCCGCCAACCTGCACCGGCTCATCCTGCCGGGCCAGAGCCAGATCTGGGCGGTGGTACGGGCAGAAGACAGCCTGCGCCGCATCAACTATTCGCTGGTGAATACCTTCCTTGGCGTGCTGTGCCTCAGCGGTGATATCGACCACCTGTCCCCGCAGCAGTGGGAGAAGGTGGATGAGGGTATCGGCTTCTTTAAGGCAGTGCGGCATATCATCCGGGACGGCGTGTCCCGCTTCCATGGGGAGGTAGCCCCTGCGTGGCGCAAGGCCGAGGGCTGGCAGGCGGTGTGCCGTCAGCTGGGCGGGGAGACCCTTGCGGTGATCCACACCTTTGGCGGCAGCTTCCCGGAGGAAATCCGGCTGCCGGTTGGCAGCAAGCGGATCCTGCGGGTGATGTGCAGCGAAAACAACCCGGTGCGTCTGGAGGACGGTCAGCTGGTGATCGGCCTGAAAGCGCCCTTTGAGGCCATTGCCGTGCATCTGGGAGAATGAGAAATGACAACCGCCCGCAGGCGACAGGAACGGTGCTGTCGCTGGCGGGCGGTTGCTTTATCTATTTTCCCTCTCTCACATTTCCCGGAGAAAATACTGATGGCGTCCATTGTTTTTGGATATATACAGAGCCTCATCCGCCTGCTGGAACAATTCTTCACTGGTCATGGTCTTTTCTGGCGGCAGAAACGCCGCGCCGATGCTGCAGGCCACAGGCACTTGTCCATTGGCATTTTCGCAGTTGAAATTCAATTCGCTCAGGGCGTGCTGCAAATCCCGGTATAGCTGTTCCAGCGATACCTCCGGCTGGAACACGCAGAACTCGTCGCCGCCGAAGCGGGCCACCGGCGTACCTTCCGGGAACAGATTCCCCAGCCGGGCAGAGACCGCCATCAATACCTGATCGCCCATGGCGTGACCAAACTGGTCATTCACCTGTTTGAATTCGTCCAGATCCAGCATCCACAGGGCACAGCCTTCAGTGCGCTGTTGTTCAAGCGCCTTGTCTGCCTGACGCAGCAATACCTTGCGCATCAGCAGCCCGGTCAGGTCATCGGTTTCCGCGTCGTACAGGGTTTCCTGATAGGCCTTGCGGGTACGGGTCAGTTCCTGATCCGCTTGTTCCAGTCGGGCAACGCTGCGCAGGTGTACCGTTACATAGATCAGCAGCATGGAAACGGTCATGGAGCAGTAAGTCAGGGAAGACAAACCATAGAAGAATATCTGAAACACCACCGTTGCTACCGGCAGAAACGCATAGGTAAACAGCGCCAGCTTATGCCGCCGGGACAATCCTCTGTCAGACAGGGCAAGGCCCACACCGATGATCATCACCACAAAATGATAAGTATGGGTCAGCAGATACAAAGGCCCGCGAAAGTAACATCCGTTTTCATCCACACCGTAGAATACTTCACTGTACAGATTGTATAGATTCAACGCCATCCATACCGTGCACAGCACAGTCAGCGTCCGGGTAAGTCCGCGCAGGCGCGCAGCCCGAAAACCGAGCAGTTCCAGTACATAATGATAAAACACCAGCGCTGTTACCTCAGCCCCGGCAAAGATGATGAAATTGACAAACAACAGCAGCTGGGAATATAGCGGTTTGCCCTCGCATAACCAGTTGATGGCATCAGAGGCCTGCTGCACAAAAATCAGCGCCAGCAGCAGGATCACCATGCGTCCGCGCTTTTCCTCCATCTGGTTGCTCAGCACGGCCCCCAGCATCAGCGTCAGAATGACCGCCATGCCCATGGCATCCAGCGCCACATTGACCATAATCATGCTGTTCGCCTCCACTGCTTTCTAATGATAAATATCGTCCATTCAGTATATCAAATCATTCGGTTTGATGCAATCATTTCCTTCTTTTCAACCTTCTTCTCAGCCTCTCCCCATCAGGGATTCAGGGAGTTGCCCCCCTGAATCCCACAAAAATGTTCCTCATTCCTGAGAAAACTGGCGTTTTCCCTCCTCACCGTTAAACCATACCGCCGCCAGAGGCTGGCACTCATCACAGGCAGCCATGCATTCCGCCCGCAGGATCAACCCGGTTTTCAGATCGTTCTCGGGTAAACGCTCCCCACGGAATGTATAGGTGCAATCTCCCATCGCCAACAGGGAACATCCGTCATCCGCAGGCAGTATCGAAAAGTCAGGCATACGACCCATCACATTCCCGGCTTCTTCCTCAGCCTCTTCCAGCACCTCCTCCAATGTCTTTCCCCGGGTCAGAATCACCGTTCTTTCATCCATCAGCACACAACTGCCCCGCACATCCGTGTAATAACGGAAATGACGAAGCGTTTCCAGCGAAAGGTCGGACAGTTCACTCCCCTCCGGCACCATGATCAACGCACCCCGGAGATCCTTATTGGGCGTTTCATGCATTTTCAGGGCCATTTCTTCCTTTTCATCCACCACAGCATAACAAACCCAACGATTTTCCATCATCCATTCCTCCTTTTCACTTTTACACACAGAGACAACAAAAACCGCCCAATGCGGATGTTTCAGTCGGTCGAACAGTTCACATTGACGGTTTTAACGATAGGGTGCATAGAATAGCATGAATGCACACATGTGTCAAGCAAAAAATGGAATCTTTTCTATTTTTCTTTGCATAAAGAAATGCCCGCCTCATGGGAGACGGGCTCGTGGGGTATCAAAAGGTGCGGGGTGCAGGGGGATCATCCCCCTGCCGGAGCGCGAGGCAGCGCCTCGCATATTTACGCTTCCTTCTTGTAAACAAACTTCTTCATCAGGATCAGCGCGCCGATCATCATCGCGATGGCGATGGGCAGCACCACATACCATACGGGCACGAAGCCAGCGATGATGTAAGCCAGGAAGCTGACACCAGCCACGGTGATGGCGTAGGGCAGCTGGGTGGACACGTGGTTGACGTGGTTGCACTGAGCACCGGCAGAAGCCATGATGGTGGTATCAGAGATGGGAGAGCAATGGTCGCCGCACACAGCGCCAGCCATGCAGGCGGAGACACACACCACGCCCAGCGGATTGGTGAGCGGGAACACGCTCAGGCAGATGGGAATCAGGATGCCGAAGGTGCCCCAG
>SVGQ01000127.1 GCA_015056245.1 Clostridiales bacterium
TCGTCCGTAACATGTGAAAGATACTCTGGTAGAATGGTATCGAAGCGGTTATTATCATCCCACTGAGCATTGGCGGCAAGAATGTGCAATGCTCGATTTCTTACCAACGATTTAGGATGATTAAGCAACGAAACAAAGGTATCAAAGTATCCATACCATTCATCAGTATCCTGACTCTCGGATATGATTTTATCAGCAATAGCACAAGCAAATTGATCATCTTTCGATGTCAAATTTGCAATGAGGTTTTCGTACATGAAATCTCACCTCCAAACTCAAGCTTTATGCTTAAAGTGTTGCATTATAGCCTTTCCGCAGTCATGTTCCGCTATTGACTGCAAGAAAGAAATCCCCCTACCTCACCACAACCCCGCCGTCTCCATACAGCTCCCGGCAGGCCTCCAGCATCTCATCAGTGGTGCTGCACCAGCTGTCCCGGCTCAATAGCAGCGCGATGCCCTCGTCCTGCAATTTCACATACACGGGCACATCGCCGGGGTAGGCCTTGCACAGCCGCTTGACGGTGTCCATGTGCGCCCGGGAGGGCAGCAGCAGATACAGCCGTTCCGCAGCTTCCTTTGCCAGCTGGGCATCGGTTTTTCTCTCCTGAGCAGGCTGAGCAGTGGGTGCGTTACCGGGATTGACTGCGGCAGCATGCACCAGCGGGGCCGCCGGCGCAGCACTTACTATGGATTCCTTGCCATGGGCTGTCCCGGTTTTCGCATCCGGATCAGCAACCCTTCCGGCAGCTTTCGGCATGACTGTTTCGGGCTGTGTTCTGCTCGAAACGGCTTCCGCTGACCGTTCGCCAGAAGCCGCCGCGGATGGAACCGCAGCGCTGGCAGCAGCGCCGTCAGCGGTAGCGGGGGAAACATCTATCACCTTTGCAGTGGGGTGGGCTTTGGCATCCGTTGCCCGAGGAGCCGCCTTTCTGGCAGCACCAGCCCCACCCCCGTCCCGGCCTTTCCCGTACCGCCCGAAATCCCGCTGTGCCTTGGGCTTCACGCCCTGCGCCACGGTCTCTTCGTTGAGGGGCCGCACGGAATCCACCAGCAGCTTGGGTTCCTCTTCCTCCCGGATGCTGAGCTTGCCTTCCAGCATCACCAGCTGGTCAACCGCCAGCATGTTCACAAAACGCTCATACACCTTGGGGAATACCAGACCTTCGATCTGCCCGGTCAGGTCTTCCAAAGTGAGGAAACCCATCATGGAGCCCTTTTTGGTGATCTTGCCCCGGGTGGCGGTGAGGATGCCTGCCATCATCACGGGCAGACCGTCGTTGTTGTGGGCGGATTCCTCGTTGTCTGCCATGTCATACACAGCGGAAACGGTGGTGAAGCCCGCCGTCAGCAGATGGGCCACTTCGTCCAGCGGATGCCCGGTAATGTACACGCCGGTCATATCCTTTTCCATGGCAAGGAGCACCCGGCGGGGGTGCTCCTCCAGCTCCGGGATGTGGAAGGCTGCCTTTGCAGGGGCATCGCCGCCCATGGCAAGGTCGAAGAAGCTGACCTGCCCCGCCACATTCTGGCGGCGGCGCTGGGCGCTGTCGTCCATGAGGCCTTCATAAACCAGCATCAGCTGGGCCCGGTTGTGGCCCATGCCGTCAAAGGCGCCTGCCTTGATAAGGCACTCCACCATGCGCTTATTCAGTTGATCGGAGGCGGTGCGCTCGATAAAGTCCACCATATCGGCAAAGGGGCCGCTTTGGCGCTCCTTTTCGATCTGCTTCACCGCGCCGTGGCCCACGCCTTTGATGCCGCCCAGACCGAAGCGGATGCCCGGCTTGCCGGTTTCGTCCTGATCCACGGAGAACTTCCAGCCGGAATGGTTCACGTTGGGGGGCAGCATGGGGATGCCGTTCTGGCGGCAGTACTGGATATAGCCCGCCACCTTGGGCATGTTGTCCATGACAGAGTTCATCATGGCAGCCATAAAGGGCACGGGATGATGCAGTTTCAGCCAAGCAGTTTGCACAGCCACCACGGCGTAGGCGGCGGCGTGGCTTTTGTTGAAGGCATAGGAAGCAAAGGCGCTCATCTCGTCGTAGATGGCCCCGGCAGCCTCCGGGGTGACGCCCCGGCGCACACAGCCCTCGATGACCACGTTGCCGTTTTCGTCTGTCATGCCGTTGATAAAGTATTCCCGCTCCTGAGCCATCACATCTTTTTTCTTCTTGGCCATGGCGCGGCGCATCAGGTCGCTGCGGCCCAGACTGTAACCAGCCAAGTCCCGCACGATCTGCATCACCTGCTCCTGATACACCATGCAGCCGTAGGTCACATCCAGAATGGGTGCCAGCTGGGGCGTGATGTACTGAACGGTGGAAGGATCCTGCTTGCCGGCGATATACCGGGGGATGGAATCCATGGGGCCGGGGCGGTAGAGGGAGATGGCAGCGATCACATCCTCGAAACAGGCGGGCTTCATGTTCTGCAAAAACAGCCGCATGCCGCCGGATTCCAGCTGGAACACGCCGTCGGTATCGCCGGAGGAAATCATCCGGTACACGCCCGCATCATCCAGCGGGATTTCCTCCGGGGTCAGGTGAATGCCCTCCTGAGCCAGCAGATCCAGCGTATCCCGGATCACGGTCAGGGTGCGCAGGCCAAGGAAGTCCATCTTCAAAAGGCCCAGCGATTCCAGCGTGCCCATGGGGTACTGGGTGGTGACCACCTCATCGTTGAGCTGCAAGGGTACATATTCGGTCACCGGCTGGGCGGTGATCAGCACGCCCGCCGCATGGGTGCTGGCGTGGCGGGGCATGCCCTCCAGCGTCAGGGACATATCGTAGAGCCGCTGCACCTGCGGGTCGTCCCGAACCAGTTCCTTCAGCTGGGGGCTTACCTCCATGGCCTTGGAGAGAGTCATATCCAGCGCAAAGGGAATGGCCTTGGCTACCTGATCCACTGAGGCGTAGCTCATGCCCAGCACCCGGCCCACATCCCGGATGACCGCCTTGGCCTTCATGGTACCAAAGGTGATGATCTGGCTCACATGATCCTGCCCGTATTTCCGGGCCACGTAGTCGATAACCTCCTGACGGCGCTCGTAGCAGAAGTCGATATCCAAGTCGGGCATGGACATGCGCTCCGGGTTCAGGAAGCGCTCGAACAGCAGGTTATACTTGAGGGGATCCAGCATGGTGATACTCAGCGTATACGCCACGATGCTGCCAGCGCCGCTGCCGCGGCCCGGCCCCACCATGATGCCGTGGCTCTTGGCGTAGCCGATGAAATCCCACACGATGAGGAAGTAATCCACATAGCCCATGCGGGCAATCATGCTGAGTTCGTAGCTGAGACGCTGCCGGGGTTCGCTGTCCGGATCCTCCGCCTGATCGGGATACAGCCTGCGCAGGCCGTCCATGCACAGGCGGGTGAGCATTTCCTCAGCCGTTTCCCCGGTTTCGATGGGATAATGGGGCAAGTGCAGCTTGCCGAACTCAAACTCTACCTTGCACCGGGCTGCGATGTCGCCGGTGTTGTGCACAGCTTCCGGCACGCCGGCGAATAAGCGCAGCATCTCTTCTTCGCTTTTCACATACAGTTCGTCGGTTTCCATGCGCATGCGGGTCTCATCCTGCAGGGTCTTGCCCGTCTGGATGCACATGAGCACTTCCTGGGCCGGGGCATCTTCCCGGTAGAGGTAGTGGCAGTCGTTGGTGGCTGCCAGCGGGATGCCTGTCTCCCGGCTCAGCTTGATCAGCTGGGGCAGAACCTGCTGCTCCTCGAGAGGCCATGGTCCATGATCTCAATATAATAGTGATCCTTGCCGAAGATCTCCTGCATGCGCAGCGCGTAGGTCTTGGCTTCCTCATAGCGGCCCGCCATGAGCATCTTGGGCAGATCGCCGCTGAGGCACGCCGACAGGCAGATGAGGCCCTCGCAGTGCTCCTTCAGCAAGGTATAGTCGATGCGGGGCTTGTAGTAGAACCCTTCGGTAAAGCCCGCGCTGACCAGCTTCATCAGGTTGCGGTAGCCGGTATTGTTCTCGCACAGCAGAATCAGGTGGCTGTACTCACGGGCCGCGCCCTGCTTGTCGAACCGGTCCTGACAGATGTACACCTCGCAGCCGATCACCGGGGTGATGCCCGCCTTCTGGCAGGCGTTGTAAAACTCCACCGCGCCGTACATTACGCCATGGTCGGTGATGGCGGCATGGGTAAAGCCCAGCTCGGAAAGGCGCTTTACCAGCGGGCCGATGCGGTTGGCGCCGTCCAGAAGGCTGTATTCGGTGTGCAGGTGCAAGTGAGTGAAGGACATGGCGGGTCTCCTTTATGTTGAGATACGGCTACCGCGTGTATGGCAGCAGCCGATGAACGGTGTTTCTTTCGGAATGAGTTTATTATAGCAGTTTTCCGCAGCTGTGACCATAGGGTTATCGACCATTTGTTCGGGTTTGACGGTTTTCGAATTTTTCGCCGTTTTCGGTTCAAAAACCGATTGTAAACGCCCACCAACTGTGATACAATCCGCGTAGATGGAAATGTTCGTCATGCCTCGTCAACGCCGGGGCGGCGAAAACGTTTTCTTAACTATGGATCAAACCAAGGAGGCAACCAAAAATGAATTACGGTTACTTCGATAACGACAAGCGGGAGTATGTCATCACTGACCCCCGTACCCCCATGCCCTGGGCCAACTATCTGGGCAGCCCTGCCTATGGCGCCATCGTCACCCAGAACGCCGGCGGCTACAGCTTCGTCAAGTCCGGCGCGGCTGGTCGTATCCTGCGCTACTCCTTCAACCAGTTCGACGAGCCCGGTCGCTACATCTACCTGCGGGATCAGCAGAGCGGCGACTTCTGGTCTGCCAGCTGGCGGCCCGTGGAAAAGCCCCTCACCGAGTACAAGACCATCACCCGTCATGGCACCAGCTATACGGAGATCGAGTCTGAGTACAACGGCATCCAGTCCAAGGCCCTGTACTACGTGCCCATGGATGCCACCCACGAAGTGTGGCGTCTCACCCTGACCAACACCGGCGACAGCGAGCGCACCATCGGTGTGACCGGCTACTGCGAACTGACCACCGAGAGCTTCTATTCTCAGGATCTGGTCAACCTGCAGTACACCCAGTTCATCACCACCACCGAGTTCAAGGGCGACTATATCCTTGAGCACATCAACCAGTTCTGCGACCGTGACGAGAACGGCGAAAACGGTCGTGAGCGCTTCTTCGGTCTGGCTGGCGCTCCCGTGGAGAGCTACACCGGCCGCCGCGAAGGCTTCCTGGGCACCAGCCGCTTCAACGCTCCCAAGGGCGTGGTGGAAGGCAAGCTGAACAACACCCTGAACTTCAACGGCAACCCCTGCGGTGCCCTGAATGCCGTCATCACCCTGAAGCCCGGCGAGACCAAGACCGTGGCCTTCCTGCTGGCCCAGAAGGGCAGCAAGGAAGCCCGCGAGCTGCTGGACCGCTACGCCGACACCGCCAAGGTGGTGGACACTGAGCTCAGTGACCTGATCGCCTACTGGCACGGCAAGCTGAACAACCTGAACATCAACACCCCCAGCCATGAGCTGAACACCATGATCAACACCTGGAACGCCTTCCAGTGCTTCACCACCTTCGTGTGGAGCCGTGCAGCGTCCCTGATCTACTGCGGCGAGCGCAACGGCTACGGCTACCGCGACACCGTGCAGGATATCCAGGGCATCATCCATCTGGATCCTGAAATGGCCAAGGAACGCATCGTGTTCATGCTGTCCGCTCAGGTGCACCACGGCGCGGGTCTGCCGCTGGTGAAGTTCAACCACAACCCGGGCCATGAGAACAAGCCCGAGGACGAGAGCTACGTCCGCGAGACCGGTCACCCGGCCTACCGCGCCGACGATGCCATGTGGCTGTTCCCCACCGTGTACAAGTACATCGCTGAAACCGGCAACACCGCTTTCCTGGATGAGGTCATTCCCTTTGCCGATCATGACGAAGGCACTGTGGTGGAGCACCTCAAGCGCGCCATCGACTTCACCCTGAACCATCTGGGCGCTCACGGCATGCCCGCCGGCCTCCACGCCGACTGGAACGACTGCCTGCGTCTGGGCAAGCAGGGCGAAAGCTCCTTTGTGGCCCTGCAGTTCTACTATGCCCTCAACATCCTGCGCGAGCTGATTCAGGATCGCCCCGAATACGCCGAGTATTGCCAGTTCCTCAAGCAGAAGGCCGACGAGTTCTTCGCCAAGATCAACGAGTTGTTCTGGGAAGATGACCGCTTCACCCGCGGCTACTCCGAGGAAGGCGACATCATCGGCTCCAAGAGCAACAAGGAAGCCTCCATGTGGCTCAACCCCCAGAGCTGGAGCGTTATCTCCGGCCTTGCCACCAAGGAGCAGGCCGAAGCCGCCATGGCAAGCGTCAACAAGCTGCTCAACACCCCCAACGGCGTTGAGGTCATGGCTCCCTGCTACAAGTACCACTACTTCGACGGCGCTCTGATGAAGCTGTTCAACCCCACCACCAAGGAAAACGGCGGCATCTTCTGCCAGGCCCAGGGCTGGGCCATTCTGGCTGAGAGCCTGCTGGGCCACGGCGGCACCGCCTACCAGTACTTCCTGGAGAGTTGCCCCGCTGCCTACAACGACCGCGCTGAGATCCGCGAGATCGAGCCCTACGTCCATGGTCAGTTCATCGAAGGCCATGAGTCTCCCCAGCCCGGTCGTGCTCACGTGCACTGGCTCACCGGCACCGCTTCCACCGTTATGGTGGGCTGCGTGGAGGGTATCCTGGGCCTGCGTCCCACCCCCGACGGCCTGCTGATCAGCCCTGCCATCCCCGCTGAGTGGGACGGCTTCACCATGGACAAGACCTTCCGCGGCAAGCGTCTGCACATCGTGGTGGACAACGCTGCCCATCATCAGGGCGGTGTCCAGAAGCTGTATCTGAATGGCACCGAGATCCCCGTTGGCGTGATTGCTGATGCTCAGCTCACCGACGGCGCGGAGATCAAGGTTGTGATGTAATGGGGAGGGGCGGGGACACCCGCTTCACGTCTTGCACTGTCTCATACCCAAGGGATACCATCAAAAGAAAATTGCCATAAAACTGCACCGGGGCACAGGTATGTGCCCCGGTGTTTTGTTAGTGCCTTAAGGCAGTTGAGCGAAGCGAAACAGAAAACCACCCGCTATGCGGGTGGAAGACAAAAAGTTAAACAAAAAGACACCTTTCGACTACAATAAGGATGTTCAGGCCTATTGCAGAAAGAAAGGTGAAATGTATGGCAAACCAAACAAATAGTCTGGCGCATACCAAATGGGTGTGCAAGTACCACATCGTGTTTACG
>SVGQ01000010.1 GCA_015056245.1 Clostridiales bacterium
TTTCCTGCCGGGTGTGGGCAGAGCCCACAAAACCTTGCGCCGCAGCGCTTTTCAGCAAGCACAGCGAGCACCGTAGGTGCAAGATGTGCGACTTTTGAACAGAAGTATGGGTTTTTCGACAGTCTGGATTGCGCCATGAAATGGCGCAATATGCAGGTTTCCAAAGGGGCTCAGCCCCTTTGGCGGGTTCCAAGGGCGGCGCCCTTGGCCTGCGGAGCACCAATAAGCACCAGTTATCATCGAAAAACAAACAAATCCATCCCCCCCTTGCGCCATGAAATGGCGCAAAGCGCGGGTGCAGGGTGCCTTGCACCCTGCCGGGGTTGTCAGGGTCAGAGCCCCTGACCCCACGTATCCATAAAGGAGGTCACACCCATGAAAGGCTACATTCGGACGGCGGCGGTCAGCCTGCCGGTACATCTGGGCGACGTAAATGCGAATGAGACAGAAATTCTCATTGCCATGGAGAATTTGCGGATGGAAGGCGTACAGCTGGCGGTATTCCCGGAGCTGTGCCTGTGCGGCGCGACGCTGGGCGATCTTGTGCGCCAGCCGCTGGTGGTGGAAGCCTGCTGGGCCGCGCTGGAGCGGCTCGCGGGCAAGACCGGCGCTATGGCGGTGGTGGTGGGTCTGCCGGTGCAGATGGGTCACCGGCTGATGAACTGCGCGGCGGTGTTGCAGAATGGAAAGATCATGGGTCTGGTGCCCAAGAAGCATCCCGGCGGCGCGCTGGACGATGACCGGCACTTTGCTGCGGGTGAAAGCTGCATGCGTCCTGTGATGCCGCCTCATGCCATGAATGGTCTGCCGCCCATGGGCAGCGATTTGCTGTTTGAACTGGGCGAGAGCACCTTTGCAGTATGCTTTGGCAGCGACGCGGCCTCTCCCATGCCCACAGATGCCCACGCGGCTCTCAGCGGGGCTGAAGTGATCGCCTGTGTGGATGCGGTGAACGCGCTGGCTGGCAGCCATGAAATGCGGCTTGCCATGCTGAAAGGCCAGAGCGCAAGGCATCATGCGGCGTATGTGTACGCCTGCGCGGGCTTTGGCGAAAGCACCGCCGATCTGGTATTTGACGGCTGGACTGGTATTGTGGAAAACGGCAAGGTGCTGGCGCAGGGTCAGCGTTTCGTGATGACCGGCGGCAAGTCCGTTGCGGATGTGGATGTGGAGCGTCTGCGCTTCAAGCGGATGCAGGACAGCGCGTTCCGTCAGGCAAAGCCGGCCCATGGTCACCGCCCGCCCATGATGCCCGTTTTGCTGGATCCCCCCGCCGATACGGCCCTGCCTCTGCTGCGGCCCATTGATCCCATGCCCTTCCTGCCTCAGGACAAGGACGCAGACGCACGGCTTCAGGAGATCATCGATATTCAGACCACGGCGCTGATGACCCGCCTGAAAGCCATCTGGTGCAAGGATATCGTCATCGGCATCAGCGGTGGTCTGGACAGCACCATGGCACTGCTCATCGCAGCCCGGGCGTTTGACGGCCTGAACCTGCCCCGTACCGGCATCCATTCCATCACCATGCCCGGCATGGGCACCGGCAAGCGCACCAAGTCCAACGCCGACCGGCTGATGGAATCCCTTCAGGTACATGCCATGGAGATCGACATCAAGCCCGCTGTGTATCAGCATTTCGCGGATATCGGGCAGGATGAGAATGTGCATGATATCACCTATGAAAATGCTCAGGCCCGGGAACGCACCCAGATTCTGATGGACTACGCCAACAAGGTGAACGGCATCGTGCTGGGTACCGGCGATATGAGTGAGGCCGCGCTGGGCTTCTGCACCTACAACGGCGACCACATGAGCATGTACAACCCTAACTGCACCGTGCCCAAGACCCTGATGCGGGGGCTGGTGAAGTATCTGGGTGAAAAGTGCTTCGGCGGCGATGTGCAGAAAGTCTGCGCCGATATTCTGGATACGCCTGTCAGCCCTGAACTGCTGCCCAACATCAACGGCGAGCTGACCCAGCGCACGGAGGATATTCTGGGCGATTATGCCCTCCATGATTTCTTCCTCTACCACCAGCAAAGCGGCGGCGCAAGCCCGGAAAAGCTTCGTATGCTGGCAGTGCAGGCCTTCGATGGCGTGTACGGTGAAGAGGTGATCGACAAGCAGCTTTCCACCTTTATCCGTAAGTTCTACACCCAGCAGTTCAAGCGCAACTGCGTACCCGACGGTCCTCAGGTAGGCACGGTGGGCCTCAGCCCCCGGGGCGGCTGGCAGATGCCCAGCGATATGGTTTCCACCCTGTGGAAAGCCCGGCTGAAAGGCTGATATCCCAGACCCGGCCTGCCCTTGGATATCCCAAAAGGAGGAGCCAGCCATGACGGAACCCGCAGCCTGCAGCAGGGGCAGCCAGCCCGATCTGCAGCGCTTCCTGGACGCGCAGAACGAGTATTGCGCTTATGAAAATGCGCTGCGCGAGATCAACAGCGGCAAAAAGTACGGCCATTGGATCTGGTTCATCTTCCCTCAGATCACAGGGCTGGGCCACAGCTATGAATCCCATTGTTTCGCCATTGCCAGCATTGAGGAAGCCAGAGCCTATCTGCAGCATCCTGTTCTGGGGCCGCGCCTGATGGAGATCTCCGAAGCCCTGCTCCGGCAATCCGGCAGCGCCTACAGCATTCTGGGCCGGCCTGACGATCTGAAGGTTCGCTCCTGCATGACGCTGTTTCAGCAGGCTGACCCGTCTATTGCCGTGTTCCAGCAGGTGCTGGACAAGTTCTATCAGGGAAAAGCTGATCAAGATTCTCTGCGCATATTGGAAAAGCAGCAGGAAACCTTCTCTATCTGAGGCACTGGTAACATAAACAAATAACCGGGACGCTGCAGAAAACGGATCTGCAACGCCCCGGTTATTCATCTTTTGGGAAACCGATCACTTCACCGTGAATGTATCCGTATCCAGCAATTCACCATCCACATAGACCGCAACTTCATATTTTCCGCTGGGGATGCTGCCGGTTTTCTCGATCATCTGCTCAAAGGATTCGTTCATATCCGCCATCACCTGCCAGAAGCCATTGCTGTCTTCATGGATGGTCATCAAGGCATTTTCGGCTGTCATATGGCCGGTGGGCGATTTGACGACCGTCAGCGCAATGCAGGTAATATCATCACTGTACACATTGTGGCGGAAATCCACCTTGATCACAAAGCGATTATCATCCAGCATATCTTCGATTTTGCTGGCGGTCAGATCGGTGGCATAATTGTAGCGGTAATCGCCCTGTACGGAATCCGGACGGAAATAGGCCAGATTGACATCGTACAGGCGCAGGCCGTAGTCTTCAAACTCGCCCGGCACAGGCTGGGAATACATGCCCAGATCCACCGTACTGGTATCAAAATCATTCATTACGCCCACCATATAGGTTTCACCCGGCACCATATTCAGAATGGTGTAGGAGGATTCACCGGATACCTGATCCGCATACAGGGTGCTGCCCGTATTCAGGTAGTCCTCCTGCGCCCAGATGATGGTGGAGGTATTGCCAAGGGGATTGTTGAACTCCACCGTTACAAAGCCGCCCAGACCTTCCTCCACGGAGATCAGCTCCACAGACCCCTCCGCCATTGCACAGGCAGGGATCAACAGTGCCAAAGCCAACAGGAACATGATGATTTTTTTCATGGGATTTCCGCCTTTCTGCTTCAATTGTCAGGAATGGAACGGCGCTGTTCCACAGATCGTATCATCAGTATGGCAGAAAATGGCGGATATTGCAATCATTTTCTGACAGATCCGTCCTTGTTCATTCCTGTCGCCATCAGCGCAAGCAATTCAATCCCCGCATCCGTGCGGAAAAAGGCTTCCTTGGCAGAATCCATCTGTGCCTGAGACATACGGTTTTCCTCCGCATTCACCAGAAAATCCGCTTCCAGCAGAATGCGCCAGTCCATACCATCCACCCCGGTGACTGTGTGATGATGGCACACCAGAAAGATGACCCGCTCCAATACAGAATCCGGCAAACCGTACCGGCTAAGGAAGCGGCGGAGCAATCCTTCGCTTTCCTTCTCCTGCAAATACCCATCCGCGCGCCCGTACTTCTCCCGGCACAGGGGGCAGGCGATATCATGCACAACGGAAGCGATCTCCAGTATTCGTTGGGTTTCTGCATCCAATCCGCTCAAACCGCCAATGGTCCGGGCATAAGCATACACCTTGAGAAAATGGTTCACATCATGGGGATTGCCCTTGTAAAAGGCGATCATGTCCCGGATCATTCCAGCGATCTCCATATTCGTTTCCTCCTCCTGCGTCAAGGCAGTCCGCTTTTCTCCTCTATCTGCATATCCTCATCTGCTGATGGAGTGCTTCTGCCGTCTCTCATTCCCCGGGGATCACTCCACGAAAAATGCATCCACTTTTCCATGCTCCCGGTTGAGCCAGATCTCATACACCGCCGTCAGTACCTCCCGGCCCAACAGCCCAACACCGTTTCGCATGGGCTGATTGTTGCAGCCGTTGGTCAGCATCACCACGCCGGTGCGGTCGGAAGGGTCGAAATAAGCGGCGCACAGCATGCCGTGGGCCTTGCCCCCGTGCCCGTACAGGGTTCGTCCCTCCACCTGCATATCCTCATAGATGTTCATAAACAGCCCACGCCCGCTTTCACAGCGGACGGAGTAGCGGTCATTCTGCCGGGTGCGCATCTCCTGCACCGCTTCGCTGCCCAGCACCTGAACATTCCCATAAAAGCCGTCATCGCACAGGGCAATGAGCAGCTTGCACAGATCCGGCGCAGAGATCACCAGCTTGCCGGCGGTCAGATAATAATGCTGCTTCGGATCAGGCTGAGTATACGCCGCCCCGGCAGCCCGTTCCTTTTGCAAAGATTTGCTCAGCTGGCTGCCCGGCATCTGGTACAGGTCGCAAAGCGGCGCATCCATGGGCAGCAGTCCCGGCTGGTACGCCGCCACGATGCCCATGGGGTCAAACACATTTTCCTGCATATAAGCGTCCAGCGTCTGCCCGGACAGCTTTTCGATCAGAGCGCCGATGAGCCCGCCGCCCAGATTGCTGTACACGCTCTTGCTGCCCGGCTTTACCCCGGCAAGAAAACTGCCCCGGGCCCAGTCCCCGGAAAAAATCTTGGACAGGCTGCGCCCGTCTCCGTCCAGTCCTTCGTGATAGGCCGAAGAATCATTCAGGGCAGCGGTATGGGTCATCACTTGCCGAAGGGTGATGGGGATATCCGGGTATTCCGGATGACGCACCCGAATCCCCAATAGTTCCCCCACATCCGTATCCAGCGGAATATTTTTCTCCGTTAACAGCTGCATCAGCCCGATGTTACCCACCATCTTAGAAATGGAACCGCACTGAAACAGACTCTCCGGGGTCACCGCATCGCCGTCCTTTGTGCGGCTGCCATAGCAATAGGTATAGGTCACCTTGCCATTCTGGAATACCGCCACACATGCGCCCATGGTGTGATAATCCTCAAACAGGCCTTGCAGGGTCTCTTCTAGCACATCTTTGGTTTCCGGCTGCATAACAGCTGCAGTCTCTGCCGCCTGATCCTCCGCCAGCCCATCATCACCGCCAGCAGATGTTTCCGCACAGGCAATGAAATCCCCGGTTTTCATGCATTGTCCCCCCGGCACGACCATGCTCAAAAACATCCACAGCCCCACCAGCAAAGCCCACCATTGCTTCCTCATGCGCCCTTTGTTCCTTTCTTCTCGCTGCCTTCATCATAACGAAAAAACGACTGCTCCGTCAATCCCCCGCTGTATTGCATTGACTTCTCCTGCTTCCACCCGGTATAATCAATACAACCAGTCAAAAAAACGCAGCCCTGCTGCTCATATCCAAAGGAGGAACCCCTCATGCAAAAGCCTCTCGCCCCCACGCCGCCCATGGGCTGGAACAGCTGGAATACTTTCAGCTGGAACATCCACGCCGACCTGATCAAAACCTCTGCCGATGCCATGGTGGTAACCGGCCTCAAGGATGCTGGCTATGAATACATCGTCATTGACGACTGCTGGAGTCTGCGTGACCGCGTGAACGGCAAGCTGATCCCCGACCCGGAAAAATTCCCCGAGGGCATCAAGCCTGTGGCGGATTATGTCCATTCCAAGGGCCTCAAGTTCGGCATCTATTCCTGTGCCGGTACCCACACCTGCGCCGGTTATCCCGGCAGTTTCGAGCACGAGTTCGAGGACGCGGAAACCTTTGCTTCCTGGGGCGTGGACTACCTGAAATACGACTATTGCTACAAGCCCGGCGCCGCCGACGGCGCCAACCTGTACCGCCGCATGGGCATGGCGCTTCGCAACTGCGGGCGGGATATCGTCTTTTCTGCCTGCAACTGGGGTGCGGACGGCGTTCACCAGTGGATCCGTCAGACCGGCGCGCAGCTGTTCCGCTCCACCGGCGATATTCAGGACAACTGGGCTTCCATCGAGCGGCTCACCCGTTCCCAGCTGGGCAAGGAATGCTACGGCGGCCCCTTCTGCCACAATGATATGGACATGCTGGTGGTGGGCATGCACGGTCACAGCGACAACTCCTGGATCGCCGAGGTAGTGGGCGGCTGCAACACCACCGAGTACAAGACCCACTTTGCCCTCTGGGCCATCATGAACTCCCCCCTGATGATCGGCTGCGACATCCGTTCCATGACCCCTGAAACCAAAGAGATCCTTACCAACCCGGATATCATCGCCATCAATCAGGATATTGAATGCCGCGGACCTTTCTGCATCCGTCAATGGAACAACCCGGAGAAGGTTTTCGCCTTGGTGAAGCCCCTCTTCGGCGGCGACTACGCCATCGGTTTCTTCAACTTTGGCGACCAAAAGAGCGAGATGTCCCTGCAATTCTACGATATCGGTCTGCCCTACTCTTCCGGGCGCGCCTTGGAGCTGTACGACTGCCACACCCACCAGACCATCGGCACCTTCACCGAGCGCTATGCCGCTCAGGTGGATTCCCACGACTGCATGGTTTTCCGGGCCAAAGTGGTCAAGCGCTGACCCATGGCAGACTACGAACATTGCCTGCGCTGCGGCGCGTCCCTTCTGGATGACGACATTGCCATCTACCGCAAACTGGTCTATCGGGCAGCGGAGGAATTTCTCTGCCGGGATTGTCTTGCCAAGGAATTTTCCACCACCCGGGAAAAAATTGACCGGCTGATCCAGTATTACCGGGAAAGCGGGGAGTGTACGCTGTTTCGGTAACACAACAACAGACCCGTCTCTTGAACTGGAGACGGGTCTGTTGTGGGGCGGATTCTTTTGGGACAATTGATTCTTCGATCATGTTTGGAAATGATCATTGGCTTCTGGAGTACAAAAGCCCTACAGCAACAACAGCTTTGCAAAACAATAACAAAAAAGCAGGCACAGCAGCGAGAACGCGCTGTGCCTGCTTTTTGTTATGGCGTTACTTTACCACAGGCGTATAGCCATCGGCAAAGAGACCGGCATTGGTTTTATCCACAGCATCCTGCGTAGCGAATACGCCGCCGCTGATGATGGGAGTTGCAATGCTTGCGCCGACCTTCGTATTGAACAGACCATCGTTGATGGCGACGGTGTTGTTACCCACACTGTTGGTAATGAAAATGGAAGAAGCGTCACTGCCTACGGGGCTGAACTCGCCGCCGTTAACGGTGAAGTATACTTCGCCGTTTTTCTGACCCTGCAGCCACACCTGCCCGATGAAAGTACCGCCGTTGAATACGGCAGACATCGTGGGGCTGTTGGTGTAGTTGGAAATACGAACAGAACGACCATTGGATTCGATCGTGCCGCCGTTGATGGTCAGGTCACCGCCCTTGTGGTCAATGGCAAACACGGTCTTCTGCATGCCTCCTTCTGCATTCCATACATCCGCGGTAGAATTCTTGATGGTAACATCGCCGTCAATGGTCAGGTCACCGCGGTTATCAATGGTGTAGAAACCGTAATCAGCATCACCGGCTGCACCCGTAGAATAATAGTCGATGGTGCCTTCACCGGAGATGGTCAGCGTACCGCTGTTGGAGATAAAGACGGTGGTTTTGGCTTCATCATCCGTACCGGAAAGCGTATAGCCACTGAGCACCAGGTCTACTTCTTTATCCTCGGGGATAATGATATCCTCAGTACCCATATCCACATCGTTGGTCAGCACAATGGTGCCGCCCTCAGCCAGCGCAGCGGTCAGCTCTTCAGAGGTGGAAACGGTGGTTACAGGCAGACCCTTCATTTCGGAGAACCACTTGGTGACATTTTGAACATTAACCTCACCGAAAGCAGCATTCAGAGCGCCGTGTGCACCCAGATGCTCCATATTTTCCACCTGTACAGCCTGAGACAGGGCAAGGATATCGTAAGTATCGCCCAGCAGCTCCACAACCTCGTTGTCTGCCCAGTGGGTCATAACGACCTGCAACAGAGAAGGACGAGTCCACTCGCCGGGCTTCATGATCTCACTGTAGCAGTATTCGAACACCAAATAACGGGTTCCATCGATCTCGACATTGAACATGGAATTATTGGACTGCACGCCATTGGAGTTGGTGTAGCGGTTGATTCCGTTCATGTTCAGTATGATATCAGCCTGATTGCTGGCATAGCCGATCATGACGCCTTCGGGAGCTTCAGCAGCAAAAATGGTACGAACATAGGCATCAGAGTTGCCGGTGTTCTCCACGAAGATCATCTTATCGACAGCGCCGACCACATAATCATCTCTCCACAGACCATTCCAGGCAGTGCCGTCGTGTACATAGGGGCCCCACTTCAGACTATCGCTCTGCGAATCCATCGCTTCATATGCGATCGTGGTGTCGACGAGAGGATAGGCGGGATACAGCTTGATGCCGTCTACGAAGGGTTCCAGATCGCCCTCCGCAAGGGTGGCGTTGTATGAAACGCCATCTTTACGCTTCATCTCGTGCTGCTCAATGTCTACATTGCCAAGCGTGCTTGTTTTAGCAATCCTTTTTCAGCTTTGGCATGAGAAGCACGGCCATCACCAGCAAACTGGTGATGCTTGCCAGCAGCAGCGCCAATGGCTTGGACTCATCTCCGGTAACGGGAACATTGGAGCTGGGCTGCGGTGTGGGTGCTGGAGTTGCTGTAGCTGTGGGTACAGCCCCGTCTCCCTCCCAGGAGATGACGAACGGGCTGAGAGAGGTGATCTTGACGGAAATACCCTGCGGCAGGAATTGGATGGTACCGTCTTCCGATTTGAAAACTTCGGTCTTGCCGCCTAGGTAGGGGTTTTCCATCGTGCCGTAGGTGGTATGGTGGATAATGACGCGGTACTTATTTGGACTGTATTGGTCAAGGCCTTCCGGATAGGGGAAGAACAGGGTGTATTTTGCACCGTTTTCCGGAGACGGCAGTTCCACGTCATAATCGTTGGCATCCACCAGATGCACATTGTAGGTAATGGTGTTCTTCTTGTTGCCGCTTACCGTTTTATCGTATTTGATAAAGACATCGTTGAAGAATAGCTCATCGTCAGCGGTCAGATCATCCGGGTCTATGATCAGGATGGGGCTGTCGATGGGGGTAGAAGGCATTTCTCCCGGCTGAATGATCGCACCGCTGTCCGGATCGCCGGAAAGATCCGTGATTTTGAAATGCCAAGTGGCTTCCTTCAAATGGTTGTTGTCGGCTGCGAAGCTGATGGCGATCGCTTCTGGTTGGGTGCCGTCATAGTAAACATCGGATAGGTTTGGGCAATTGTAGAATGCTCGCATGCCGATGGTACGCAGCGTATTGCTGATGTTGACGATCCGCAGGCTCTCGTTGTTAAAAAATATACCAGAAAGCAGCTCGGTTGTGCCGGATGGGATGGTGATCTCGGAAATCTTAGTGCGTTCGAAAGCATACTCGCCAATGGAGATCAAGGAATCCGGCAACTGGACCGAACTGAGGGAAGTGCACCAAGAGAACGCGCTTTCGCCGATGGAAACCACAGAATCGGGCAATTGAAGCGATGTTAATGCTTCGCATCTGAAAAATGCAACATTGCCGATGCTGGTGAGGCTATCTGGGAATGTGATGGAAGGAATGTTGCAAGCGGCAAATGCATAATTGCCAATGGTGGTAAGATGTTCCGGCAGAGTAACGGAAGAGAGATTGAAGCAGCTATCGAAAGCCCATTCGCCGATATGGGTGATGCCGCCGCCCTGCTCGACGAAAATAACGGTTTCGATATTGGCTTCGTGGTCTTGTGTCCACGGCTTGGAAGTGGTGTTGGCAAAGTCGTACATAGCGCCGCTGCCGGTGATGGTCATCGTTTTTCGATCTTCGCTAACGGTCCATGTCAGATTGTCGCCGCATTTGCCGCTCATCACGACTTTGAAATATGCGGTACCGTCTTTGCAGATCCACGGGACATTCTTTAGATAGTTATTGATGCCGGTGATCTCAATTTGCTGCATTTCATCGATCAAGCCATCGTAGTATACTTCGGCCAACTGGTCACATCTTGCAAATGCAGTGCTGGCGGACTGGAGGGTATTGCTTAGGTGAACGGTTGTCAGAGAAGAACAATCGGCAAACGTATCCCGCTGTAACTCGGTAACACCGGAAGGGATCGTGATCTCCGTAAGCGCTGTACAATCGGAGAACGCGTAGCTGCCGATGTCGGTCAGATGATCTGGCAATGTAACAGAAGCGAGACTGGAGAAGTCGCTGAATGCGGCTTTGCCAATATAGGTAATGCCGTCCCCTTGCTCGACAAATACGACAGTTTTGATCGCCGTATGGTGATCCGCCCAAGGTTGGGGACTGTCATAGTCAATGAAATTGTACATGGCGCCGCTGCCGGTGATGGTCAGGGTCGTTCCGTCATCGCTCACGGCCCATGTGAGGTTACTTCCGCATGAGCCGCTCATATCAAAACCGTAACGGTCCGCACCATCCAAACAGTCCCAAAGGGCGCTTTTGAGGTGTTCGTTGTTGATGTAGATATAGATACCCCTCATTTCGTCCATTGTGCCGTCGTAGCTGACATTCGTCAGGCTGGTGCAGTCTTCAAAGGCTCCTCTTTCAACGATATGGAGGGTGCTGGCGAAATGTACCTTTTGAAGGGAAGAGCAGTAGCTGAATACCGATTCGCTAAGTGTTGTAACACCGGCGGGGATGCTGATCTCCGTAAGCGACTCACAATATTCAAATGCAAAGCTCTCAATAGCGGTCAAAGAATCGGGAAATTGAACCGAGGACAGCGCAGTGCAATGGGAGAATGCCCAAAAGCCAACAGTGGTAAGCCCGTTGGGCAGTCTAACGGAAGCAAGGCTCGAACAATGGGAAAATGCCTGCATGCCGATGCTGGTAAGGGAATCTGGAAGCGTAATGGAAGCAAGTTTGCTGCAACTGCTAAAGGCGTTTTTGCCGATGGTACGAAGGGAATCCGGCAAGGTGATCAAGGTGAGGTTCTCACAATTGTAGAACGCAAAATCGCCGATATGGGTAATGTTGCCGCCCTGTTCAACAAAGACCACCGTTTCAATGGTATCTTCATGGTCATCCCACGGTTTGGCAGAGAAGTTGGCAAAGTTTGCCATTGCACCGCTGCCGGTGATGGTCAGCGTTTTGCCGTCTGTGGAAACAGCCCAAGTCAGATGGCTGCCATCGCCTGTGGCGCCGCAGTTGCCGCTGTATTCCTTAAATACATTTTCTTCGTTTTCTGCTGCCAGTGCGGGCATGCATAGCGCAAACAGTAAAACCAGCAGGAACAGTACTGCTGTCATCCATTTCCGATCGATCTTTCGAAACATGTATATCCTCCATTCTATCCATCCGATAGCGAAGCGGAACGCTTTTGCACGGTTTTTGTTAGCGTTCAAGTGCAATGGGCCGTTTTTGGCTGTTACAGCACCTTCCGATGAGTGCACCGGAAGGCTGAGGGGGAAACGGGCGGCATCAGCCGCTGCTGTTTCTTCTCCCCATCTATGAACATATATTAAATACTGCAATCATTCCAATAACAGTATTTGTTTCTTTCCAAACGATCCCCCAGTCAAAATCTGGTGAAGGCTTCCTTTTTACCCAAGGGCGGGGGTCAATGAACAACAATTCTGGATTTTTTTCACCCTTGCTGGCTTTTCGTCCCCAATAGGTATAGATCTCATCTCTCCCCAGCCATTCTTTCAAATCCGGTACATCTGCTTCGTTAAGGGTTCGAATCGTCAGCCTGTCCGTTTCAAGGACAGGTTTATTGATCTCGTAATCACTTAACATGGTTCCTCCATCCTATCATTGCCTTCTGTCTCTTCGAGAGATTCAAGCTTGCCGCATTCATTCTGTCACAGCAGAACAAGAAACAGTGAGCCTTGGCGGGAGAGATGTTCATAACACTCAACCAGCAACAAACAAGCATCTGATGAAAAACGGATACAGGCTTCCTGATTCTCTTCCCATCAACCATTCCCCGAAGGGATCATCCCCTGCAAAGTGGCGGCAATCCCTGAAATCGGCATGGTCTGCAGCCACACGGTGCCGGGGCCGGTCAGCAGGGTATTGAACAGACCTTCGCCGCCCAGCAGCTTGTTTTTCAAACCTGCCACCTGCTGAATATCCATCTTCACCGAGGGGGTGAAGGCAGCCACGTTGCCGGAATCCACAATCAGCTGCTGACCGGGCTGCAGCTGATATTCCATCAGGCTGCCGTCGATCTCCACAAAAGCGGTGCCGTTGCCGCTGAGCCGCTGCATAATGAAGCCCTCGCCGCCAAAGAGAGCCGCGCCGATCTTCTTGCTGAAGTGAATACTCAAATCCACGCCTTCCTCCGCTGCCAGAAAGGAACGCTTCTGCACAATCATTTCCTGACCCGGGGCGATCTGCAAAGCCCGGATCTCGCCGGGGAAACTGGCGCCGAAGGTAATCATGCCATCACCATTGGCAGTAAAGATATTCTGGAACATGCTCTCGCCGGAAAACGCCTTGGAAAACATCTTGCCCAGACCGCCGCCCTTGGTATCCATCTGCATATTGGGGCTCATCCATACCATGGATCCTTTTTCCGTAATCATGCTTTCACCATGGTTCAGGTAACAGGTCACCACCGGAAAGACACCGCCGTTTACTTCATAACGCATGCTTTTTTTCTCCTTCTGTTTTGCTTTATGATACAAATTGGTTGTTCCAGAATCCGTTTTTTTTATAACACGGTTCCTCCGGGTCTGTCAACTGGATACAATCTTGGAAAATGCCTGTTTTTGTTTGAAAAGCATTGACTTTTTCCCAACAAAAACAGTACAATAAAGTATCAGCCAATTGCACAGACCAATAGGAGGACCCCCATGTCTTTTGCATCCGACTGCAAAAAAGAACTTTGCGGCCTTGCACTGGAAAAACCCTGCTGTCAGCTCAGCGAGCTAAGCGGCTTGTTTATGGCAGTGGGCAGCCTGAACCTGCTGGGACGGGGACGCATCGCCATCCAGCTCAGTTGCGAAAACATGGCAGTTGCCCGCCGCATCTATACCCTGATGGATAACGCCCTTGGCGTAACCCCTCAGATCCACTATGTGAGCAACACCCATTTCGGCGGACGCCGCAAAGCCGTGCTGACGCTGGGGCCTATGCACAGCCCCGCCTTTCTGTATGGTATGAACATGCTCAGCGAAAAAGACGGCGTGGAGACTCTCCGTTCCATGACCCCCAATCTGCCGTTGACCCGCAGCTGCTGTATGCGCGCCTTTCTCCGGGGAGCCATGCTGGGCAACGGCACCATTTCCAACCCGGAATTATCCTACCATATGGAGCTGCCCTTCCACGATGAAACCATGCGCCTGAACCTTGCCAAATGCCTGCTCAAGCAGGGTTTACCCGTTAAGCAGAGCCACCGCAAGGAGCAGGGCTATCTGTACTATAAACAATGCGAGCAGATCATTACGTTTCTCACTGCCATCGGGGCCCACAAAGCTGTGATGCAGATCGAAGAACTGCGGGTCAAGCGTCAGGTGTACGGCAGCGTCACCCGGGCCATGAACTGCGATAATGCCAATATGAACAAATCCATGGATGCCAGCGATGCCCAGATCGCGGCGATCGAGAAGCTGCTGAAACTGGGCCAGCTGAATTCTCTTCCCCCCAGCTTGCAGGAAATTGCCGTGGCACGGCTCAATATGCCCTCCGCTACCCTGACCGAGCTGGGGCAGAGCCTGAAAAAACCCATCGGCAAAAGCGGCGTCAATCACCGGCTACGGCGGCTGATGGCGCTGGCGGAAGAATTGTAAAACTTGCCATTTCCAGCCCCCAGCGGCAGGAAATATTCTCTCCAGTGCGTTTGATCACTGGGAACATTCGCCATCAGCCCGGCTGCGTGCCGTTTATGATGATACATTTTCGCCCGGTCACCGGGAAAAGGAGTGCTGAATATGATCCGTGAACCCATCAATCTGAAACCCATCCTGCCCATGAAGCGCCAGACCGCCGCTGAAATCGCCACGCTGGCCTCCCGTTACGACTGCACCTTTATTCTGGAAAGCCGCAACGTGATTCTGAATGCCAAGAGCATGCTGGGCCTTTTGAGCATGACCATTCCGGACAATGGTGATGTGACCATCGCTGCCGACGGCACCGATGAAGCCGCTGCCATCGCCGCCATGAAGGACCTGCTCAGCCGCCTGATGGAGGAGTAAAATCACCAGCCAAAACAAGGATAACCTGTTGTCACTGTGTGGATGAACATCAGGAAACCCGCTGCCTGAAATGGATTCATTTTCAAAGGGCAAGTTTTCCACATCCTATGAAAATGTGGAAAACCCATTTTCTGCGGTTCTGCTTTTCTGCTTTGACTGCTATCGGCTGTCGATATATGCCGCATGGTTTTTGGATACAAAAGCAGGAAAATCCCATTCTTACGGCGAAAACTATATAGATAATCCGCTGGCAGGCTACAACCTGCTCCTTGTGTATGCCCGCGGATTTTACGCCGCAAGAGAACTGCTTCGCTTGCTCGTGGCTGAGGATCTGTCCCTTCCTGTGGAAAACCAGCCCCTTTTTCAAGCGTCAATCCACAATTCCCAGCCAGCTTTCCATAGGCATTTTTCCTGACAGATCAAGCTAAAGACCATTTTTCCACGTTTTCCACACCCCCTACTACTACTACTAACTATATATACTACTACTACAGAATGTAGGTTTGGAGGTTCCTGATATGAAGTTTGAATGTGCTGCCCAAGACCTTGTTTACGGATTGGTCAACGCTACCCGTGCACTTTCGTCCCGTCCCGCCATGCAGATCCTGGAAGGTGTGCTGGTGCGCACCGAGGAAGAGGGCATTTCCATCCTGTGCAGCGATGGCAGCCTGAGCATCAAAGCCGATGTAAAGGCGCAGGTGACCACTCCCGGCGAAGTGGTACTGCCGGGCCGTTTGCTCACCGAGATTATCCGCAAGCTGCCGGAAGGCACCGTTTCCTTTGACATGAACGACAAGATGGCAGTGACCATCCGCTGCGGTCAGAGCCGTTCCACCATTACCGGCATGCCTGCTGATGAATTCCCCCAGATGAAGGACCTGATCAACACCCATGCCATGCACTTCCCCCAGAAGAAGCTGCGGGACATGATCAGCAAGGTGACCTTCGCCATCGCATTGCAGGAAAGCCGTCAGGCGCTGACCGGCTGTTTGATGGAGATGACCCCCACCGAACTGCGTCTGGTGGGTCTGGACGGTTTCCGTCTGGCGCTGCAGGTATATCATGATGATTTCGTGCTGCCTGAGGGCAAGAGCGAGCTGAAGGCTATCGTGCCCGGCCGCGTCATGACCGAACTGAGCCACATCATGACCGATGACAACGCCATGGCCACCTTCCACTTTGATACCACCCACATGATGGCGGTGATGGGCAACATTACGCTGGTGACCAGCCTGCTGGCAGGCGAGTATATCAATTACCGTCAGATCCTGCCCTCCAACTGGCTGACCCGCGTTTCCGTAAAGCGTAAGGAACTGCAGGAAGCCATTGAGCGCGCCAGCCTGATGGCAAAGGAAGGCAAGAACAACCTGATCCGCATGAAGGCTACGGAAGGCAACCTGAAAATCACTTCCAACAGCGAGCTGGGCGATGTGCTGGAAAATCTGGACGCTCATCTGGAAGGCGAGGAAATCGAGATCGCCTTCAACAGCCGCTATATCAGCGATGTGATCAAGAATGTGGATGAGGAATGCTGCACCCTGAGCATGAACACCAGCGTCAGCCCCTGCGTCATTTCTCCTCTGGAGGGCGAAAGTTATCTGTATCTGGTGCTGCCGGTAAGGGTGTATAACTGATTGACTGCACAATGAACCCCCTTGGGCGCTTCATAGCGTTCCAAGGGGGTTCATTGTGCTTAATGATTCTTTTCTGGTTCTTTCATAATCATTCTATGGGATAAACTTCAATGATACTTTGAAAATCTGCCGTTTCATCTGCAGGATAATAATACAAAATAATATTTGAGATACAAACCCCTTCATAGGTCACTCCCAAATCCACATCCAATTCCAACACTACATTGCCCCAGACGGTATAGGCAATGAGCCTGTGATCGGTATCAATGACCTGCTGCATGAGGGCGGAATCCCATTTGCCATCTTCAAACATGTACTTGATGTACTTTTTGCCGTTCATGCGGCTGGATTTGAAATACTGCACATTTGGCTGACCGTATTGCCCGGTCATCTGCTCCACCATATTCAGATATTGCTGAATATCGGCGGGAATTCGTTCCTGCGCTTCCTGGAGGGTGATGCGGGCAGGTTGCAGGCTGCGCAGCTTGATGCGCTGGATAGCTGGTGGAATGATAGTGAACGCTTCGCCGGTTTCAAAGGAATAGCCGGTCTGTGCTTCCCCGGGTACGGAAAAATCGATGCTCAGGTCGAACAAATAGCCATATTCCTCGATATTGCAGGCATAACCCGTGAGTACGCCGTTGGGGTTCATCTCAAAAAGGGCGTTTTTTTCTTTGGCGAGAATATCGGTGACCATTTCCACCGTGCCGGTATCGAAAGGAATGCCCAAGTAGAGATGGAGGGGAGAGGTGGTTTCTCCGTGGGCCGGGAGGAAGGCGAGAATCAGCAGGATGGCAAGGAGCAGGGCGCAGATGCGGGGATTCTGTTTGTCAGGATGTTTCATGGTTTTCACACCTTTCAGACAGGGTTGGTGGAAAATAATTCCACGGTGTTTCGCTCATAAAAACCATCGGTATAGTCTTCGGAAAGATAGGACAGAAGAATATCGATATAATATACGCCTTTGTAGCGTACCCCAAGATCGATATCCAGCTTCAGGCACACATTGCCCCAGTAGTTAACGGCAACCAGTCGGTCATCGTCGGTGACGATCTGGCGCATGATGTCTGGATTCCATTGACCGTCAGGAAATGCGTACAGCTTGTACTGATGATCGTGCTGGGGGCTGGCGGTAAAATACTGGATATCCGGCTGACCGTATTGCTGGGTCAGCTGCTGAACCATATCCATGTATTGATCAATCATCACAGGAACGTGGGGCAACGCCTCGTTAAGATCCCGCCACCCGGGCAAAGTGGTACGCAGCAGGATGCGCTCAATCGCTGGCGGGTATCTGGTGAACTCTTTGCCTGTGACAAAGGAATAGGCCTGTTGAGGCTTCCCGTCGGAAATATCAACCTGCATATCAAACAGATAACCATATTCCTCAATGTTGTGGGCATTGCCGCACAATACGCCATTGGGACTCATCTCAAAGGTAACGCCTTTTTCCTTGGCAAGCACATCGGTGACCATTTCCACGGTGCCGGTATCGAAAGGAATGCCCAGATACAAATGCAGACCCTCATTGTTTTCCGCATTAGCATGCATACCAAAACCACCAAACTGCAAACAGATCATAACCAATACAGCAAATACAAGGCTACGGCGCATGCAATGGCTAAATCCATTTCTTTTGCTGTGATTCTCAAAATCACAATTCTTCATCCATTTCACACCTTTCTATGAAAGCAATTTTTGGATATCTGCCTATAAGACGAATCACAGGATCATTCGGTTCAAATAGATGAAAAATGCAATCTGTTCTTCTGTATAGATCATAATCCTTGCCTCGAATAGACAATCCCCTATCTAACCATACAGTTTATTTTCACACCCACCATCCGGCATACGGGGCCCGCAACGCAGCAGGGGGACGATCCGCCGCCCGACCGCATAGCGGGCGGGAGCGCGGGCGTTCCACCTGCGAGGACGGGCCCACTTGCGAGCGGCGGTGGCAGGGCAGGGACCCTGCCACGATAGCCGCGGCTTCTGTCTGTCCAGCACCTAGTGCGAACGCCCCGCCCTCTGATAAGAGGACGGGGCGGACGTGCATCAAGGTTGATAGAAATGTACGATTTTTTTCACCCGTCCGCTTTCCAACCAATACTGTAATACCCACATCTTGCTTTCCAGCGTATGGGCCGTGTACTGGATGTACTCGGTGCCATCCTCGCTGATCAGGTGCTGACCAACACGGGGATAGTCGTAGTACAGGCCACGGGTGCCGTTGGGGGATTTGACCTGCCCGAAATCCTTGTAGGCAGCGGTCACCTCATCGGCGCTGGCACCCAGCTGGATGCCTCTGGGGGTCTTGGTGAAGCCTGAACGCATCTCCACCCGGGCTAACTGCCATTGGTTGTTGTTGAGGATAAAGACAGCGTATCCCCAATCATAGTCCAGATGGCGGGCCTGATTGGTCAGTTGCAGGTAGGTGGTCTCGGTGACGGTTTTGGCCTTGCCGAAGTTGGATTCAAACTCCTCCTGGGTGGTCTTGTTGAGCTGGAAGCCGGTGAAGGTGTCGTCATCAAAATTGATGGCGTTGTCCTTCATACCGTACATCTGGTTCAGATAGGGCGGCGCTTCAAACTTGTAGCCCACTTCCAGAGTGGAGGACATTTTGCCGTACTGGTTGACGCAGATGGCTTTGAGGGTCACGCGCCCCGGCGGCATCTGAATGGGTGTGCCGTCGTAGACGGGGCTTTCTTCGGTAGGGGTGGAGCCGTCAATGGTGTAGTAATAAGTCAGGTTGGCTTCCATCTCTGCCTGCTGCTTTTTGGTGAACTCCTCCACCTTGCCGGGGCGCAGCTCCACGGAGTAGCGCTTTTTGTAGGTGTTGGGAGC
This sequence comes from Clostridiales bacterium, assembly GCA_015056245.1. GTDB lineage: Bacteria > Bacillota > Clostridia > Christensenellales > Aristaeellaceae > Limiplasma. The sequence goes on from SVGQ01000010.1 coordinate 19,103, forward strand.
CAGATTGCTCTTGGGCGCAGGCGGCGTGGGATAGAAGAAATTATAGGATACGGACAGGGGATCGCTGACCAGATCGCCGGATACGCACACGGCGCGGATCTTGATGTTACCTTCCACAGGCACGATCACGCCATCGTCGGCAAGGAGGCCTTCCTGAGGCAGAATGGCGTTGTCGTCGGTGGTGTAGTAAACATCATAACCCTGAGGCGAGGTAATGAGGATATCTTCCTTCATGGCGCTGATCTCGTAGCGTCCCGCCACCAGATTGACCTGCGGACTTTCCGGGATGTAATCCTCCCGCTGAAGACGGAAGTTTTCCCGCTCGGTGTTTTCGTAGGCCAGCTTCATCATGTCGGCAGCTTCCGGGCGGCGGCCCTGATCCTGATAGATGCGGATCAAGGCGGTGTAAGCCTCTGTGCGGAAGGTGGATACCTCTGTGGACAGATACAGATACAGTTCCTCGGCAGATTTCTGATCGCTGAGCATCTCGTAGGCGCTGGCTTTGAGCAGCAGACCGTCATAGTTTTCCGGGTCCATGATGTCGGCTAAGGTAAAGGCAGTGATAGCGGTACTCAGATCGCCGCTGTCCAGATATTCCTCGCCCACATACCAGTAGGTCTGGGCAGGAATGCTGCTCCATTCCCGGAGCAGTTCTTCCTGCGGTTCCAACAGCAGGGGATCCTTGGAAACCGCCAGTTCAAACTGCTCGGGGGTAGCTTCCAGCACCAGTTTGCGGGCTGTGATGCGGTGACCCTCGTCGCTTTCGTTCATGTAGACCACATAACCGATGGCAGCGCCAATGACCAATACGCCAAGAATCAGAAGGATCAACGCCCAGTTGGTGTTGGAACGCTTCACGGGCGCTGTGCGCTTGTTGCGGTGTTTCACATTGGGGGTTTTTCGTCCGGCAACGACCGGTACGCCCCGGTGTTCCTGGGGACGGCTGGCAGCAGCATAGGACTGGCCTTGTCTGCGTCCCTGAGATGCGCCCTGCCGGATGGGTTCTCCATAACCGGGCAGGGGTTCGTAGTCGCCGTATTCCCGCACTTCGCTGGAGCGAGGCGGCAGAGTGATCACTTGTGCAGAGGCTCTGCCCTGCCGCATGGCCTTCACGCCGCTGGCATTGGATAAACGGAAGCTTTCCGCATCCTGAAAGGTGCCGCAGCGTTCGCAGGTCAAAGCGTCGTCTACTACGTAACTACCGCATTTTTTACAGATCAATCAAGTACCTCCCTGTACATCGGAAAAGAAGGCGAAACCCTTGGATGGGGCAGAAAGCGCGCTGTCTGCCGTTTCCCTTCCCGCTGGATTTATGGTGTGGAATGCAGCGGTTTTGGGAGCTGTCAGCGATGGAGGAATGCATTCCCCTGTGCTGGCAAGATCCAAGCGTTTGGGCCCATTCATCAGTCATCCTTGTGGTTGTTCACCCGGCTGCCGTTGATGAACAGCTCAAAACGTACATTCAGGAAATCGGCAGCGGCTTCACACATTTGGATGCGCTCCAGATAGATGGTCAGGTATTCCATCACGCTGGAGGTTTCATCCATGGTAAGCGACTGACGGATCACCTTGTTTTCGCAGTCGATGGTCACCTTGTTTTCCTGAATGGCAAAGTTGACCCGGTCGTGGATATCGGTGGGGTCGGGCTTGCCGCCCCTAACGCGGCTCTTGTGGGCATCGCTCTTGTCGCCGATGGCAAGGGCTGCGCTGACGGGGTTGGAGATGAAGCCGTTGTGTTCCTCATGGTTGCCCACAGCGGTGATGATCGCCACCACATCCGCAATGGGCATGCCCATCTCCCGAAGCACGGGATAGAGCAGGATAGCGCCGTTGGCGCCGTGATTGTGGCGGTTGATGGCGTTGCCCACATCGTGCACCCAGCCAGCGATGGCAGCCAGCTCCACCATGTGGTCATCGTAGCCAAGGCAGCGCAGCACCCGGCTGGCGGTATCGCTGACGTAGCCCACATGACGGGGTCCGTGATCGGTATAGCCCATGGCCTCCAGATACTTGTTGCCGGCGTGTACCAACGCGCGGATGGACTCATTCTGTTTGATCTCTTGTAAAGTCATCTTAGTTTTTCCCCTTGAAAGGATTCACCTGCAAACGCTTGACGGCCTTGTAGGTGGGGTCGTTGGAGAAGTCCCGCACAGGCGCTTCGCTGCCCAGACGCTCGATGGCGCTGCGGATCTCGATAAAGTCGATGTACTTCACATCGTCGCTTTCCGCCACATCCAGGAGGGCTTCCAAAGCACGGTCATCCTCCAGCTTGGCAAGATAACCGGCAAAGAGCGCCTTTTCATTGGGGCTTTCCTCGAAGCGCCGCAGGGTGTACTGGAATACATCCTCCTCGCCGGGGAAGTTGCACAGCACATCCAACAGCCAGTCCTTGCCCTTGTCATCCGCGGCGCGGAAGGCCACCATAGCAGGGCCTTTCACAGCGGGACCCATTTCGGTGAGCGCATCGATGGACTTGTCCAGCAGGTCGTCGTCCACATTGCGTTCCACCTGCCAGCGCAGGTATTCCACCATGGGCGCGGTGGACTCCATCTCGGTGAGCAGATCGATGGCGATCATGCGGGCTTCGCAGGGGGCGTTCTCATCGGTGAGCATCGCCATAACGGCGGTATCGTCGCCCAGCTCGGCAATGCGCTCCAGCAGCGGATCCGGCACGGAAACATCCTCGTCCATATAACGAATCAGCAGGCCGCAAAGCTCCCCGGCATCGGAACAATCGTCAAAAGCGTTGCCCGGGCACTTGCCGCTAAGCCAATCAGCGGGCGTGTTGAGCCAGGTCATGTACACTTCGGGAGCCGCTTCCTCCATCTCATCCGCATTGTGGAAACGGGAGGCGTTCTTCTCCATCCATCCGGTCAGGTAGTCGTTGAAATACTCGTCAAAATCAATGATCTGGTAAGCCATTGTCCCTTTCCCTCCTTTGATACAGGGTGTTAATCCAGATACGCAAGATAGTCTTCCACGGTTTCGGCGCTCAGGCGTCCCCGGCGCAGGATGGTGACCTGTCCGGTCACCCGGATGGCAGCCAGATCTTCCAAAAACTTGGTCGCCATCTCTTCTTTCAGATCGCCAAAGAGCAGCACTAGGCGCAGCAGGGTATTCCGCTGATCCGGCGGCAGCGCGTAGGATCCGTTCCTGAGGGAATTCAGATCTTCTTCATTGGCCATGCACAGCCCGTCCAGCGCTCTGGCCTGCTCCGGGTAGCTCATCAACTGTTCGACTGCTTCTTCAGGGCTGTTCTGGGTAAACAGCTCATGAATGTGCAGCTGCGTCACAAGCCGCCCCACATTGTTGGCAGAGCCGTACAGGGTCAGAGGCATTTTCAGGATTTCTTCGGCAGTGGCTCCGCTTTGCACGCTGTCGGTCATCAGGCGGTAGAAATAGTTCACCGCTGCATCGCAGGGATCCAGCTGGTAGCACTTCTGCACAAGCTGCCATGCGGCTTTCACATCCCCGTTGTGCAGATAGGCCACCGCCAACTGGTACAGCAGATCGATGCGGTATGCATACTCTTGAGCCAGATTTTGCAGAATGCTCACCGCCAGCCCGCTTTGCCCAAGCCCCAGACACGCGCCGGTCACATCCCGCAATTCATTGGGATCCATGGCAACGGAGCAGGCATACAACAAAAGCTTGCCTGCATACTCCGGCCCGTCCAGCTGGCTCATCAGGGGCAGCAAAGCCAGCGCCTGACTGGCATTGAGCAGACCTTCGTCCACCATACCGTGGACGATCTGGGCCGCTTCCTCTTCCAGGCCGGTTTTCGCCATCAGCTGCACTTCCAATAGGTCACGGAGCACGCTGTATTTGGGAAAGCTGGGATGGGTGGCATGCACCAGCAGATGATTGGCCCGGTCGTATTCGCCCCGCTCCATCAGCCGGGTTACCCGCAAAAGCAGGTGCTTGAAACGTCGCTTGGGGGGCTTATCCGGCATGGGCGGGTTTTCTTCGTTCAGGTTCAGGCCGCCTTCCGGGTTCTGGTAAAGATACGCCATGTAATGCTCATAGGCAAAGCGCGCGTCATCCTCCAGCCCCAGCGCCAGCAGATTCCGGTAGATCAGCCCGTACAGCTTTTCTTCCTCCGGAAACAGGCACAGAAGCCGGTAGCACTCCCGAAGGGACGAACGCCAGCAGTCAATTTCCCACAGGTACAGGGCATAGCACAGCCCGGTATCAAAATCATCCGGGTTCTGCTCCACCGCTGTGCGGTACAGCTGCACCGCCTTTTCCACATCCCCGTTTACCCGGGCGGTGTGGGCTTTTTTCAGCCAGCGGGAGTCAGGTTTGCTGAAATCAATATGGATAATATTATCGGTCATGAGACCTCCTTGGTACAACTCACTTTTCCTCTGCCTTGTTGAGCAGCTTGATCAGATCCCCCTGAGTGAACTTGTGGCTGCGCTTACAGAAGTGACAGGTCAGCTCTGCGCCGTCGGTTTCGTCCTCAATCATCCGGGACAGCTCTTCCCGGCCCAGAGCGATCAGGGCTTTTTCCATGCGCTCCCGGGAGCAGGAGCAGCGATATTCCAGTGGTTTGCGCTCCAGAATCACGGGCTTCAGGCCGTCGAACCAGCGGTTCATCAGTTCTTCCATGCTGTCGTAGCACAGTTCCCGGCTGATATCGTACATCAGGGGAGAGCGGAACTCCAGCTGCTCGATCACGTCATCGGGGCAGCCGGGCAGGGGCTGCAGCAGCACGCCGCCGGCAGACAGAACCGTATCCCCGTTCACCAGCACGCCAAGGCTTTGCAGGGTCGGGCTCTGTTCGCTCTGCAAGTAATAGGTGGCAAAATCCTCAGCGATCTCGCCGCTGACCAGCTGGGTCTGACCCACGTAAGGACGCTTCATGCCCAGATCCTTCACCACGCTCATGCGGCCTTCCTTACCCACCGCCATACCAACGGACAGCTTGCCGTCTGGACGCAGGGGCATGTACAGGTTGGGCACATCCACGCAGCCCCGGACGCTTTCCGCATCCGCCACGCAGATGATCTTGCCGATGGGGCCGCCGCCGTCAATGGTGACCGTCACGGAGGCTTCGTCCTGCTTGAGCATCGCGCCCATCATGGCGGTGCCCATCAGGGTGCGTCCCAGAGCGGCGGTGGACAGGGGCGAGGTGCAATGGATGGCAGCAGCCTTCGCCACCACGCCCGTGGCGGTGAGCAGCAGGCCGCGAACCATGCCGTCCGCAAGGGTGATGTGGAGCATTTCGTCTTTCATATTCACATTGGTGGGAATGGTATTCATAGTGGTTCCTTCCTTTTGCATCAGTTTACGATCAATCTTCCGGTGGGATGGGCTTGCGGGCGGCGATGAACCAGCGGTTCTCGTGATCCTTGGGCGCTTCCATGCGCTTATCCGCAAACAGACCGATCTTCTCAAAGCCTACGGTTTTCAGCAGGTCAAAGATCTCCACCGCATCATGAGCATACTGCTTCTGGTATTCTCCGATACGCACATAGGTCTCATCCTGCTGGCGCACGAAAATCGCCAGATTCAGTTCCACATACTTATGGGCGGGATGATACTTGTTCTGCCACAGGTAGGCGATATCCTCGGTCTCATCGCCGATGAAATGGTTGCCCAGCACATGCTCCAGCTTGTAGGGCGTGCTCAGATCCAGCCCCAGAACGCCGCCATCCCGCAGGGTATCGTATGCACAGCGGAAGAATTGCAGCATCTCTTCCCCATCTTTCAGATAGTTCAGGCCATCATTGGTGCACAGCACTGCATCCATGTGACGGTGCAGGCGCAACTGCCGCATATCCTGCTTCACAAAGGGAATGCCCACGCCTTCCTTGCGTGCTTTCTGGGATGCTTCAAACAGCATATCCTGAGAAAGATCCACGCCGGTCATCTGGTAGCCCAGCCTTGCCAGCGGAATGGTCAGGCTGCCGGTGCCGCAGGCGCACTCGCACACCTTGCCCCGGGTCAGCCCGTAACGCTCCATGAGGGCGTGATAAAAGGCGGCCCATGCTTTATAGTCCACATCCGCCATCAGGCGGTCGTACACGGATGCAAATGCTGCGTACATGTTAGTCTCCTTTGCTTGTGTGATGCTTGCGGCCCATCAGCCCGCCGATGCGCCCGGTTTCTTTGGCAGACAGCCCTGCCCAGCCCACCTGACGCACCTTGTCCAGAATGCCCAGCTCACGGGCGATCTCGTACTTCCGCTTCTCCTGCTCAGATAAATAGCTGAGCGCGGAACGGCGCAAGGCCCCGCTGAGCAATGGTTCTTTCGGATTCATGGTCTCCCCCCTTTGTTCGGTCATCCCTCACAGGATGCCCCAAGGGGCGGGGATTCACTTATTCATCCAGATCCGCGGAATAGGTTTCCTCGTAATCGTCGTCTTCCTCTTCGTTATACAGGCCGCGATTCACCTGCGCGCCCTCGATCTTCACGTTGATGTACTTATCAAACACAGCGTTGGTGTAGCTGGCATCCACAAAGCGGGACAGGGCAAAGCCCAGCAGCAGATACCATGCCGCCAGCACCAGCAAAAAGATGAAAGTGTACTGGGTAAGGAAGTAGCACAGAACAGCCGCAATGATAGACGGCACCAGCGTGCCCAGACGGATCAGCACGCTGAAGGGCAGACGGGCGATGGACAAGAGCGCCGCATTGCGCAGCACATCCTTGTACTTGAGATCGTAAGTGATGATCAGGGGATAGATGTACAAAAGCATCAGCGACCAGATGATACCGATGAGGATGCACAGCACCTGAGGCACCATAAACAGCAGGTTGCCCTCTGCCAGACCGCCGTAGTAGAAATTGCACACATACACCACAGTGGGCATCACGGCAGTGATCACAGAGGTGATCAGCGCCTGCTTCCAGTTCTGCTTCATGGCATCCACGAAATCGCTGAAAATGAAAGCGTGCTCATCCCGGGACCAGTTGCGGGTCACGTAGGTGATGCCTGCGGTAAAGGGGCCGGTGATGGCGATGCAGGGGATCAGCAGCAGCAGGGTCTGGAAAAACAGACCCTTGATGGCATTCAGATACAGGGCGGCATTTTCGCCAAAGGCTTCCATGGTGATCTCGCCAGCATCCAGCTGTGTCTGGAAAGTGCCCAAGGAATCAATACCGCTGATGCACATGGACAGGAACCGACCGATCACCACGATGGCAGGCAGCCAGACGATCATGTACATCAGATTGAGGCGGAACAGCCCGGACAGACGGATCCGCAGCATTTCCCAGAACAGCTGCCAACGGTTGGTGGGCAGGTCATCCTTGTTGTAGTCGCCCTGACCCGCCTTGCCGTAATAATACCGATTCATTGCCTTGCCAAACATTGTGGTATTCCCTCCTATTTGCATTGAAAGCCCGAAAAAAGAACGGCTCCCTATGGTTTACACAATGCGTAAACTTCTACAAACTGCATTATACCACAAATCCGCGCCAATACAAAGGATATGGGATTTTTTACAGCTTCGTCAAAAGTGGGTTTGGGGAAAACAAAAACACCCACCCCCTGCCTTTATACCACAAAAGCATACAACACGATTTCATACGGTTTTTGCTGAACTGCTTGATGGTATGCGCAATGCATTTTTCCCATACTTTCATCTATCCAGACATACAAAAAACACCCACCCCCTGCGCTTCCATACAGGAAGCGCAGAGAGCGGGATTCTTAAGGGCCTCAGGCCCTTAAGCGGGGATCCAAGGGGCAGAGCCCCTTGGCCGCTTTACTTCGTGCAAGGCACGGCATTGGAGGAGTACAGCAACTGCTGCGTCATCTGACCTGCCACGCCGTCGATTTCAAGACCGTTGCAATCCTGGAAGAGCATAACAGCGTTTTCGGTGGCTTCGTCATACTGACCGGTGATGTTGCCGTCATAGTATTTGAGTTCATACAGCGCGTACTGCAAGGTTTTCACACGGGAACCGGAGGAACCTCGCTCCAGCTTGCTGTAGCTGCCGCTGGCAGGCGTGCCGCCAAAGAGCAGACGCTGGGTGGAAGGGCCAGCCATACCGGTAACGCGAAGACCCTGAGACCGCTGGAAGGATTCCACAGCCGCCTGAGTGCCAGAGCCATAGTCGCCGTCCAGGGAGCCGGAATAGTAACCCTTGGCAGACAAGGCGCTCTGCACAGCGGATACATTGGCAGAGGAACCATTGGAAGCGGAAATGGTGGAATAGCCGTTGGAGGTGGCGGTGGAGCCGTAGGTGACAGGGCTGGAAGAACCGTTGTTGCCGGAACCGGAGCCGGAGCTGGAACCGGAGCCGCTGCCGCCGCCGTTTAGGGCACGCAGAATCGCGTTCTGGGTACCGTTGCCGGCAATACCGTCAGCGGTCAGACCATTGGCAGCCTGGAAAGCGGTAACAGCCGCCACGGTGCCAGCGCCGTAATCGCCGTCAACGGAACCGGTGTAGTAACCGAGGGTGCGCAGGTTCTTCTGCAAAGCGCGAACCGCCGCGCCCTGAGAGCCTTGCTTGAGACTGCCCAGATTGGCGACCACGCTATCGGCCTTCTTGGCAGAGGAAGAATAGAGCTTGGTAAGCGTGCCGGGGCCAGCAACACCGTCCGCACCCAGACCGTTGCGCTTCTGGAAAGCAATGACCGCCGCTTCGGTGGTGGCTTCGAATTCGCCGGTGGCTGTGCCGGTCAGGTAACCCAGCACGATTAGGCGATTCTGCATGATCTTCACCTGAGAGCCGGTATCGCCCAGATCCAGATAAATATCGGTCTTGCCGTTGGTGTAGGCATTGGCGTTGGACGAACTGCTGGAAGAAGAACTGGAACTGCTGGAAGAACTACCGGAGGAACTGCTGGAGGAGCTGCTGGAAGAACCGCTGGAATTGCTAGGCCTGCTGGAGGAACCGCCGCCGCCGGAACCAGCGCCGTTGCTGCTGGCGGACACAGCATAGTAGCTGTACACCGCTTCCAGCGTTCTGGGACCGGCAACGCCATCGGCAGTCAGGTTGTTGTTAGCCTGAAACGCTTTGACAGCATTAAAGGTGCCCTGACCAAAATCACCGTCCACAACACCGCTGTAGTACTTGAGTTCCTTCAGGCGGTTCTGCAGCTTCCGCACAGCCTCGCCAGTGGAACCCATGCGCAGGGTGCCATTGGAGCTGGAGGAAGAACTGGAGGAAGAGCTGCTGGAAGAACTGGAGGAGTTGTTGGAAGAAGAGTTATTCGAGGAAGAATTGTTGGAAGAAGAATTGCCGGAGCTGCTCGAAGAGCTGCCGGAAGAATTGTCCGTACTGCCGGGAGCCTTGGTGGGCTGCTGAATGGGTGTACCGGCATTGTTGCTGGGCACAGAGGTGACCACATTGCTGGGCGGATTGGTCACAGTGGTTTCACCCCATGTCCAGTCGCCCCAGTCGCTCTGACCCGCAGACGCATCAGGCGTGTTGGTGGGTATAAGGGTGGGAGAGGGCGTGGGTGTGGCTGTGATATTGGGCGTATTGGTGATAACTGTCTGAAAATTGACATCATTGTTATTCAGATTGAAGTCATCATCAAAGGCGCGGTCGTCAGGGTCGGTATAGCAGCTGGAGAGCAATACGCACGCCAAAACCAGCATCATTGCCAGCGCAAGACGCTTCAAGCCGCTATTCTTTTGCCTACGATTGTTCATCATACTTCCACACTCCATTCCTCTATCTGCATATGTTACAAAACTTTCAAATTTTTGTGCGATGTATACAGACACCATCACAATTTGTATTGTACAGTCAAACACGAGAAAAATCAATACCTAATATTCAACTGTCCATGATATAAACGAATGGGAATGCGGTTTTATTCCGTCATAAACGAAATAATTTTGTCATATTTCCTGTTTTTTCAGTTTTTGGAGATGATATTTGCCTCACAGTTCTGTCAGCTCACCGGTGATCACCTTACCCAGCCGGAGGGAGTACAAACCACACCGCCGTACTTTTCGCCCGGTGGCTTTTTCCAGCGCCTGCCGGTAGAGACTCAGCTGCAATTGATACCGCTGCCACAGTTCCTGCGGGTCGTTCACATAATCCGTTTTGAAATCCAGCAGCACCCATTCCTCCTCTTCCAGATAGCACAGGTCGATGACCCCCTGCACCATGGTTTCCATGGGCTGATGGATTCTCAGATTAAAGGGCCATTCACGGCGAATTTCCTTACTGTGCAACATGTTGCGGCCTTCCTGTGAGGTCAGGAATCGGGCTGCCATTTTCACATCAGCAACAGAAGCCTCCTGAATCGAAAATCTTCCGGTAAGACGAAGATTCTCCCGATGAGCTTCCAGAAAATCGATTACATTGCCTTCTATGAGCGATTGCCTTGCAGCCTCGATGGAAATGGTGCTCAGCAACAGATGCGTGCACACACCCCGCTGGATCGCGGCATCCTCCTGCCGGGGCAGAAGAAATTCCGGCTTCTGGGGCAGTGAACCAAGCAATTTCGGCGGGCGGGTCATCAGGGGATACCGTTTCCGCTCAGGCGTGTCTTCCTCCGGATCCACCGGCCCAGATTCCGCAATGGCTCTGCACAGCGCTGTCACGCCAACTTTCAGCGGCACTGGTTGCTGCGGTCGAATGGGCGTCAGCGGATCGACTACGTTGGAAACCGTCGGCAGAATATTGTCGAAAGGAAGCATATTTACACCGAAATCGGTATTGACTTTTTCCTGCAGCTGTGAGTCGCTTGATTCTGCTGTGTCAATGTGGAAAACGACCCTCCAAACCCCACTTTTTTGTGGAAAACATGTGGGAACTGTGGATGAAGATCGCATTCCACACATTTCCCACATGGAAGATGTGGAAAACATGTCCATGATCATCTGCTGCGACTGAATCTCTCGCGCCATCTCTGAAAGGCTCGCATCACTTGCATTTTGACTGCTTTCAGATAAGTCTGAATGCATTTCTTCCTTTATATATGGTTTCTGTTTGGCAACGGGATCAGATTCATCCGCAGAATGATTCTGCAATTCTTCTTCATTGACGGTTTGCAGCAGCCAGTCAGAAAGCGTCTTTGCATTGCGCACCATGGACAGCTGACCACCCATCTGCCGTTGCTGGATCCAATGGGCGGATTCTTGCTGTGTGGTATCATTGCAGCCTACCATCACCAGTCGATTCTTGGGACGGGTCATGGCAACATACAGCACGCGGGCTTTCTCTGCCCTTGCTTCTGCCTTTATGCGCATATCGATCACATTCTGCAGCAGTGTAGCGCGTTTGGTTCTGGCGCCTTTGTTCATATACATCAGCGACAAGCCAAGCTGCGGATGCATGCTGATACTCTTGGTCAGGGTGCGTTTCAGGATGGGATCCTCCATCCCCATCAAGTAAACCGTAGGGAACTCCAAGCCCTTGGATTTGTGAATGGTCATGATGCGCACCACATCTTCCCATGGATTGACCACAGTTGGCGACGTGCTGTCCCCGCCCTGATGCAGCGTGCTGAGAAATCCTGCCAGTCCTTCTGTATGTGCCTGCGCATATTCCCCTGCTTTGTGGCACAGCATGCGAAGATTCGCCTGACGCAGTTTACCCCCGGGCTGACATCCATAATGGGCATACAGGCCACTGCGCATGAGGAAGTCCCACAAGTATTCCTCCACCGGCATGCTGCGGTACAGGAAGCGCTCTTCCTCCAGCATATCCAGCACGCTCTGACAACGGCGGCGAAGCTCGTTGTTTTCTTGCTGTTTCGTGCAGGCCATCAGCGCATCCAGATAAGTACTGTCGTGATCCGGCAGGTGCAAACGGATCTCTGTCAGCTCCCGCTCGCTCATATCAAACAACGGGGAACGAAGCTCCGCGATCAAGGCCAGATCGTTCCGCAGGTTATCCAGCAGCATCAGATGCTGACAAACCTGCTGCACCTCTTCCGAGCCCATGGCATTCATAGCTGCATCCACATAAACCGGAATGCCCGCTTTCACCAGCTCGGCTTCCACTTTATCCGCCACACCCTTGACCACGGGCAGCAGAATCACAATGTCACGATAGTGAAGGGGAGCGCCCGGATTGCCTTCACTGTCCAACTGCGGCTCGCCCACAGTACGCTGGATATCTTCCGCGATCAGCTGCGCCTGACGAAGGATCCTTTCTCGCTTGGGAACATTGCCGATGATGTGCAGTTCCGTGATAGGATCTCCCTTGGACGGCTTCCCCGGATACAGCATGGCTGATTCATCGTAGTCGATCTCCGTAACCCGGCTGTCCATCACATGCCGGAACACCCGGTTAACGGAATCAAGAACCGTCTCTCGACTGCGGAAATTTTTGTTCAAAATGATCCGCCGCTGCTTTGCCTGCGCATCATCAGAGAAGGATGCCAGCTTGCTCAGGAACAGGGTGGGTTCTGCCTGACGGAAACGATAGATGCTCTGCTTCACATCGCCTACGTAGAAGAAGAACTGGGTACCGTCCTGCCGCTTCAGTCCATTCAGGATCGCCTCTTGAATCGCGCTCACATCCTGATACTCATCCACGAATACTGCATCAAAACGGCTGGATTCCAATTGACTCAGTTCGGGATCTGCCAGCACCTCAAGGGTCATGTGTTCCAGATCACCAAAATCCAACACAGCCCGTTCCACCTTCCGGCTGCGGAAGTCCTCATGCAGGGCTTCCATCAGCCAGCAAAGCCCCCGAATGGCTGGACGCATCTTCTCCATATCTCCAAGGGCGTTGTCCAGTCTGGCAGGCAACACTTTTTTCAGTTCCTTCAAACAGCCTTTATAGTTTTCCCGGATGGCCTTGAACTGCTCTGCCAGGTCGGCTCCATCAGTGGTTTCCGGCTTCACACGAACCAGCGTGGCAAACTTGGTACTGCCAACCAATTGACACAGCATGTCCAGACTGGACTTGGCGCTGTTTTCCAGTTCCGTCAGCGTGATAAAATCGGCGCTGATGGTCTGCTGATATTTTTCCGGAAACGCTGGCTCGTTCAGCAGGGCTTTGCCATGCCGCCACTGCACAAGGGCATTGTCGATCAGCAGTGCGCATTCATTGAGCAGCGTTTCGCACAGCGGATGGTGCTGCAACGTTTCCTGATTCCATTCCTGCTGTGCCTGCTCCCTGAGCCATCCCATGGGATCAGGACGGGTCAGCAAGAATTGATACAGCAGATCCATCACGACCACCAGATTCTTTTCCGGCAGCACAGTCAGCAACGCTTTCAGATCCGCATTCTCCTTGGCAGCAGCATAGGCGGCATCCAGCACTTCGTTCATGCTTTCCTGATACAACTGCTTGGTGGTTCGGTCATCCGCCATGGTGAACTGAGGGTCCACTCCGCAATGACGGAATTGCTCCCGCACCACCTTCTGACAGTAAGAATGAATGGTACTGATCTGCGCACGATCCAGCAATTCAATCTGTTTTGCCATTTGAGGCTCCTGCCTTGCTGCTGCCTGCAAGCGCAGTTCCAGCCTTTCCCGAAGCTCGGCTGCTGCGGCACGTGTATAGGTAACCACCAGCATCCGATTCATATCGATGTGATGATCCCGGATCAGGCGAAGAATCCTTTCCACCAATACGGCGGTTTTGCCGCTGCCAGCTGCCGCAGAGATGAGCAGTTCCTGATTATCGGCTTGTATTGCATTCTGTTGTTCCTGTGTAAAACGAACATCAGCCATGATACCCCTCCTGCCATTCTCTCCTACGAAGCATATATAAAGGAAAGAACAGTTGCTATGTAGATTGTACATGAACCGCCCTGTTAACGCAAGATGGAATGCAAAGCCAATGTTTCACGTGAAACACTAAAAGACCATTCCGCAATCACACTGCATGTTTCACGTGAAACATTCAAAACTGCTATGAGAGCATACAGTGAATTGTTCCACGTGAAACAATCCCATCTTTCACCACACTTTCCCCTTTTTTCGGGATATGCTTCCACAGGATGGCAGATATGTCCAAAGCGTCCAATGCCTTGCCATACGGCACATTTGCCACTTTCCACATTTAGTGCTATAATACAGCGGTCATGATGTAAACCATGTAAGGAGGACCCCGAATGCCAACCACTACTTTCGATAAAGAATCCATCAAGCGGAGTATTATCGGCAAGTTGCAGCGGTACAACGGCGTTACCATCGCCGAGGCCAGCAAGCAGCAGCTGTACAAGGCCGTCGCTATGACGGTTCGCGACCAGATGATGCAGAAGTGGATGATCTCCCGCCATGCCCGCCACGAGGCCAAGGGCAAGCGCGTGTATTATCTCTCCATTGAGTATCTGCTGGGCCGCCTGATGGACTGCAACCTGATCAACCTGACCAGTGAGCAGGTTTATAAGGATGCTTTGGCTGAACTGGGCATCGATCTGTTGTCCATTTTCCCCGAAGAGCCGGAACCTGCACTTGGCAACGGCGGTCTGGGCCGACTGGCTGCCTGCTTTATGGACAGCCTTGCTTCCGAGCAGCTGCCTGCCATGGGCTGCACCATCCGCTACGAGTACGGCCTGTTCCGTCAGAAGCTGATCGATGGTCAGCAGGTGGAAATGCCTGACGACTGGACCCGCAACGGCAACGTGTGGGAGATCGCTGTTCCTGAGGATGCCTGCCAGATCCAGTTCGGCGGCTACATCGAGGAAAAGGAAGTGGATGGCCGCAAGGTATACGAACTGAAGGATGCCTACACCATCGAAGCCATCCCTTATGATATGCCCGTGGTCGGCTACCAGAACAATTGCGTCAATACCCTGCGCACCTGGTCTGCCCGCGCCACCACCAGTTTCAACCTGCGTGCCTTTGGCGATGGCGACCATGTAAAGGCCTCTGAAGGCGACCATCTGGCGGGCGTGATCACCAAGGTGCTCTATCCGGAAGACCGGCACTATGAAGGCAAAAGCCTGCGCCTGAAGCAGCAGTACTTCTTCGTCAGCGCCACGTTGCAGTATGCCATCAAGCAGTTCAAGAAGTACTACGGCAACAACTTCGATTTGCTGCCTGACAAGGCTGTATTCCACATCAATGATACCCACCCCGCTCTGGCGATTCCCGAGATGATGCGTCTGCTCATCGACCAGGAAGGTCTTTCTTGGGAGATGGCAGAGCGCATCACCAGCCGCTGCATGGCCTATACCAACCATACCGTTATGGCGGAAGCGCTGGAAAAGTGGCCTGTGGATATGATGAAGTCCACCCTGCCCCGCATCTTCATGATTCTGGAAGAACTGAACCGCCGCGTGTGCGAGCGTCTCTTCCTGAGCTATCCTGATCAGTGGGAGCGCATCGGTCATATGGCAATCATCGGCTATGGTCAGGTGCACATGGCAAACCTGTGCGTGGCCCTCAGCTACAGCGTCAATGGTGTCAGCCAGCTTCATGGTCAGATCCTCAACGATACCATCTTCCATGATTACTATCTGCTCAGCCCCAAGAAGTTCACCGCCATCACCAACGGTATCACTCATCGTCGCTGGCTGCTCAGCGCCAATCCCGGCCTGACCGATTTGATCACCGACGCCATCGGCGACGGCTTCAAGCGTGACGCTTCCAAGCTGGAAGATTTGGTGCCCTATGCGGATGACGCCGCTTTCCGCCAGAAGTTTGACGCTGTGAAGAAGCAGAACAAGGAACGCCTTGCCAAGCTGATCATGGACCGTCAGGGCATCAAGGTGGATCCTGAATTCATCTTCGACGCTCAGTCCAAGCGTCTGCATGAGTATAAGCGTCAACTGCTGAATGCCCTGCACATCAATGTGCTGTACAACCGCATCTGCGATGATCCCAACTTCACCATGCCGCCCCGCCTGTTCCTGTTCGGTGCCAAGGCTGCACCCGGCTACTGGCTGGCAAAGCAGATCATTCGCTACATCAACGAGCTGGCCAAGAAGATCGATGCTCATCCCCGCGCCAGCAAGATGCTCAAGATCGTCTACATCGAGAACTACGATGTTTCCACCGCTGAAGTGCTGATGCCCGCTACCGAGATCAGCCAGCAGCTGTCCACCGCCGGTAAGGAAGCCAGCGGCACCGGCAACATGAAGTTCATGATGAACGGCGCGGTCACCCTTGGCACCATGGACGGCGCCAACGTGGAGATCTACGAGCAGGTGGGCGAAGAGAACATCTACATCTTCGGCATGCGTGCTGATACGGTGGAAAGCCTCTACCGTGAAGGCAGCTACCGCCCCATCGGTATCGTAGAAAACAATGCCGAGATCCGCAAGGTGATGGAACAGTGGCAGTCCGGCTGGATCCTGCCTGACGAAGGCTATGTGATGAACGCTCTGCGGGCATCCCTGCTGGAAGGCTACACCCCCGACCCCTACTTCGTCCTCAAGGACTTCGGCTCCTACTCCATGGCCAACCTGCGCATCATGGACGATTACCAGAACCGCGACAAGTGGCTCAAGATGTCCATCATGAACACTGCCAAGTCCGGTTTCTTCTCCAGCGACCGTACCATTCGCGAGTACAACGACCGCGTCTGGCACATTCAGAAGCTGGAAGGCTGATCTGTCATGTCATCAACCACCGCATGCCTTTGGTATGCGGTGGTTTCAGGTTGTCAAAAAAGGGGAAGGTGCAGGAAACTCAGTTTCCTGCCGGGTGTGGGCAGAGCCCACAAAGCCTTGCGCCGCAGCGCTTTTCAGCAAGCACAGCGAGCACCGTAGGTGCAAGATGTGCGACTGTTGAACAGAAGTATGGGTTTTTCGATAGTCTGCAACCACCGCATGCCTCTGGTATGCGGTGGTTTTTTGTCTCCACTTTTCTGTAAAAATGAATGAAAAATTGCTGTTTTATCACCACTTTATGTATAAAAATAGTCGAAATATGACGGTTGTAAGTACAAAAGGTTGACAAGCGGATATCCTCATGCTATACTATGCATTGTACGGAAATACGGTATGCAAACAGTTTTCACGCTGCCAATCCGTTTTGAGTGACGCTGCCAGATGAGCAATCATTTTGTAATAGATCTTCCCTGAACAGCCGTGGGCAAAGTGGGTCTGTTACAGAATTATGACATGTGGAGGCGTTGTTTTTTATGGAAAAATTCCTGAAGCTTACCTACTACTATAATAGTGGGTTCTCGGTTCAGGTGGGAGGTACCCTGCTGATCTTTGACTACTGGGAGGGCGAGGATCGTTCGCTGCCCCCCCACAGCCGGATCTCGGAAACCTTCCTGCAGGCTTTCGAACAGATCTACGTGTTCGTCAGCCATGCCCACCCGGATCATTTTGATCCGGTCATCTACACTTGGTACAAGCACGGCCTGCCGGTGAGCTATATCGTCAGCCACGATATGCCGGTGGGTACTCGCGGCAGCCGCCTTGCCCCCTTGCAGGAGAAGCAGCTGACGCAGGATATCAAAGTGAAGGCCTTCGGCAGCACCGATCTGGGTGTCAGCTATCTGGTGACGGTTTACGGCATGACCATCTTCCATGCCGGTGACCTGAACCTGTGGCACTGGCGCTCTGAAAGCACCCTCAAGGAGATCGAAGAAGCGGAAGAGCGTTTCTACGAATGCATGGCTCCCCTGAAACAGGAAAAGATCGATGTTGCCATGTTCCCGGTGGATCCCCGCCAGGGCAGCATGTACGATGCGGGCGCCAACCACTTTATCATGACGGAAAAGCCCCGGGTGTTCATTCCCATGCACTGGCAGGACCGCCCGGAAGTATCCCTTGAATATGCACGCCGCGCCAGAAATCCGCAGACAGAAGTGATCGCTCTGACCCGGGCTGGCACCATCGCCAACCTGAGCTTCTCTGAGGAAGTACTGGATATTCATATCATCGAACCGCCCAAGGAATTGGATGAGCAGCTTTATCCCCTGCGCAAGCCCGGCGGTGCCGGTGCAGATCCTTTTGCGGATACTGACTTGCCGGTGAATCTGTCGTAACGCTTCAAAAGCCGCCGGCTGATGCTGGCGGCTTTGCGCGTTTCCGGTTACGTATGCAGGATTGGGTACATGACCAGTCACATATTTTGGCGGCGAAGGGAGCTTTGAAAAGGCAATCATGTAACTTTTCGTTTTGACATGAATTTTCTGTCCACACTGGTGGACATTTGGTCTATCGATTGAAATCATAGATTGTATATCGGAAAAAATGTAACCGATATGCAACCGAATGCGCAAACAGTGCAACGGTTACATTTCGGTCGCATTTGCTTGATTCTATTGACATTTTTCGTTTGCTATGGTATCACATAATCAGTGCTATTTAGCACAGTGACGAATGTTTCATGTGAAACAAAAAAGGCGGTGAGAAGATTGATCAATGGCAAGCCTGTGATTGGCCTTTGTATTACCAAAACCTATGATATCGGCCGGGCGGAGCTGGTGGATCACCTGCATCAGGCGGTGCAGGCTGCCGGTATGAAGTTGATCGTCTTCAACAGCTTTGTGGACTTCTTCCATCGGGATGAGTTCGACGAAGGCGCGCGTTTTGTCTATGATGCGCTCCAGTTCAGCGTGGTGGATGTGCTGGTGATCCATGAACAGAGCTTCTTTAACAAGGAGCTGGTGGAAGAATTGGTCGCCCGGGCACATGCAGCAGGCAAGCCGGTGGTGGTTGTCAACGGTCAGCGGGAAGGCTGCTTCTCCGTCACCGGGGATCATGAAAAAGCCTATTGCGATGTACTGCGCCACGTGATCCGGGATCATCAGGTGACGGATACCTGGTTTATGGCTGGCTACGAAAAAGGTGATATGGTTTCCAGTGAGCGCATCGCCTGCTACCGTAAAGTATTGGAAGAAAGCGGTCTCCCCTTTGAGGAGGATCGTCTTCTGTACGGCAATCTGTGGGCTGATCCGGCAAAGGAAGCCATGGATCGGAAAATGCAGGGGCGTATCAAGCCGCCGCGGGCGATCCTCTGCGCCAATGACAGCATGGCCCGTGCCGTATGCGACTGGCTGATCGGGCATGGCTGGAACGTGCCGGAGGATACCATCGTTACCGGCTATGACGGGCTGCCCGATGCAGAATTGTTCACGCCTGAGCTGACCACCTGCTCTGAAAACGCTCCGGGCATGGCCCAGTGCATACTGGAGGCTGCCAAGGCAGGTCTGGCGGGACAAGCGCCCTGCAATTACAAGAATGCCTATCAGGCGATCGTCTCCGAATCCTGCGGCTGTCCCCGCCACTATCATGGCGACTATCGGGAATTGGCCAAGGAACAGTATCTGACCATTTCCGATATGGAAATGCATGAGACCCAGATGTTCGTCTGGCTGGAGAGGATCTTCAAGATCCGGGATATGAACGGCCTTTACAACACCCTCAGCGGCGCCATTCTGCCCAACAGCTATATGTGCCTCAAGTCGGACTATGTGGCAAATGCCATTGATGAAAGCCGTCGGGGGCGCGCCTGCACGCCGGAGGATGAGCTGGTGGTGATCCCCTCCAGCAAGAATTTCGATCAGGCCAATCATAACAGCATCATAATGCTGTCCCAGCAGGTGCCCTTTGCCCAGCGATGGGCGGCATCGGATACCATGTTCGTGCTCAGCGCTGTGCATGTGAAGGATGAACCCTGCGGCTTCTATGCCGCTGAAACGGATTCCATGCGTCGCTGCATGCATAGCCTCAAGCGGGTGCAGAACACACTGAACATTGCCTTCAATGTGTCGGTGAACCACTTCCGGCGGGAGAATCTGCAGCGCAGCGTGGAAAATGCCGCCAAGACCAACCCGGTCACCGGACTGCCTAACCTGAAGGGTGCGGTGGAGTGGTACGAGGAGTTCCGCAAGCAGCATAACGATGAGTACTGCATCTCCGTTTCTGTCTATGGTATGCCCAAGTTTTCCTATATCAGCGAAAACTACGGTGTCCGGGACGCGGAGGAGACCCAGCGCTTTGTGGCAGAGTGCCTGAAGTTTGCCAATCCGCTCAACTGCTTTATCGCTCATGTGGCGGATGATTGCTTCATGGTGCTGAACTATTACAACGATCAGAGCGAAGTGGATCCCACCATCGACCGTGCCACCAGCGCTTTCTACAGCCAGATCGAAGGCTTCAACAAGGAAAGCACCAAGGAGTACTACATCGAGGTGAATGCTGGCTGCACCATCGTCAGCAAGGGCTGGACCAGCTCGCTGGAAAGCCTGATCAAGTTCGCCAACTCGGATATGTACATCAACCGGCTCAATCTGGGCATGGGCAAGGTGGTCAAGGAAGAGGAAAGCCCCAAGGATCACTACCGCGCCTTTGAGATGCTGGTGGACAAAAACCTGTTCCTCTATCATTTCCAGCCCATCATCTCTGCCCGTACCGGCGAGATCTTCGGTTATGAAGCCCTCATGCGTACCGACAGCACCATTGGCCTCAACCCGCTGGAAATTCTGGCGGCTGCCAAGGAGTACGGCCGTCTGTACGATATCGAAAAAGCGACCCTGTTTAATGTAATGGGCTGCTTTGCGGACAAGCGGGATGTGTTCGGCGACAAGAAGGTGTTCATCAACACCATTCCCGGTCACTTCCTCAACGAAAGTGACCTGAACACCCTGATCGACCGCCATGGCAGCTACATGGACCGCTTCGTCTTTGAGCTGACCGAGCAGGAGACCATGAGCGACAAGGAACTGGACAGCCTGCGCCGCCTCAGCGGTTCCCACGGCGTCAGCCAGATCGCCATTGATGACTTCGGTACCGGTCACAGCAACATCGTCAATCTGCTCCGCTATGCGCCGCAGGTGATCAAGATCGACCGTTATCTGGTGCAGGAGATCTGCAAGAGCCAGAACAAGCAGCTCTTTGTGCGCAATGTGGTGGAATTCGCCAAGCTCAACGGTATTATGACCCTTGCCGAGGGCGTGGAGACCTCCAACGAGCTGCATCAGCTCATCGATCTGGGCGTGGATCTGATTCAGGGCTACTACACGGGCCGTCCTCAGCTGGAGCCGCTCACCACCCTGCCGGATGACATCCGCCGGGAGATCCTGGCTGCCAATCCGACTTTTGCGCAGCAGAGTCAGTTAAATTGAGCATGAAATGCAAGAATGTACAAAATTAGAAATGCTTTTGTAACAAACCGTCCTCGTTTTCGGGGGCGGTTTGTTCTTATGAAAAAAGGCTTTTCAACGTGCGTGCGCAAACGATTGTGCATACGGGTGTTTGAAAATTTTACGAAGTATGAAAAAACATGAAAGGTATTTGAATTTTGGCGCACAAAATTGAATGCAATCTTTAGCAATGTTATACTCATGAAGGAAGGGAAAAATTGTATTTCTCTTTCCTTTGATGATATTTATGATTCAATACCAACTGGAGGATCTGCCACATATGAATGTAAGCAAAAAGAATATGAAAAAGCGTTTGATTGCTTTACTGCTGACCGTTTTGATGGCGGTTGGCTGTTTGCCGTATGTGTATGCGATGGCGGAGGTGGATCCGTTAAGGCCCGACGATCTGCTCTATCTGGATGGTCAGCCTGTCAATTCCAATGCGGATATCACGCTGCATAAGCAGGCAAAGCGCGTTGGAGCGGATGAGTGGGAAGTGACCGTTTCAGCCTTGCTTACCAACAAGGAGATCCACAAGCAGAATGCTGAAGTGGTCGTATTGCTGGACCTTTCCGGCTCCATGAATTGGTGCACTGATCCTGCTCATCTGGCCAGCAGTGATGGAGATGGCAACCATGTGCACAGCAGTGCCTGTATAGCGAAGTCCGGCTGTCAGAAGGAGCCTCATGAGCATACTGTTGCCGATTGTTATGAGCCGTGTACGAAGACAGGTAACCATGGTAATGGGCATGGTTGTACCAGAATTAATGGTGACAGATATCTTCTGACTTGTACAAAACCTGCACACACACACACGCGGTCTTGCTGCGGGCATATGACGCAGAGTCAGTATAGAAGCACCAACCAATGCTTCTATTACGATGAAAACGGAAATAAAGTATACCTCGAAAAAAGACTCACATATGCTCATGAAGCAATTGAACGCTTGGCATCCAATCTGCCTGAAGGTACGGATATCAAGTATACGTGGTTCAAGTCCAGTTCGGCTGGTACCAGCGCTTCTTTGGCAGCTTTGAAAAGTGTTTCAACAGGCACCTATACGCCATTGACAGCCGGTACGAAGAATGCTATCAATCAGTTTGATTCCAATAGTTCATCGAAGAAATTTCTGGTTGTCGTAACGGATGGTTTTTCAACCGATGAATATCCCACAAATCAACCCTATTTTACAAACTTCAAAAATAATGGCGGCACTGTATTCACCATCGGTTTCACTGTCTATGCAGAGGAACTGGTGGAGATGGCATCCGATGAAGATAAGTTCATGTTTGCTGAAGACAATCTGGATCTGACGACTGCCATCGACAGTATCACCAATACGATCTCTGCCATGATCGATGATCCCATGGGTGAGAATGTGGACTTTATCCATGGTTCGCTGACGCCCGGAGACAATATGACCAATGTTGGCGGCAGCAGCGATGATGAAGGCTTTACTGCGGATAAAGACGGTATTGTCTGGAATCCAGAAACTGATCCTATCAGCGCTGGCGAATACTCCTATTCTTATCGCGTAAAGCTGTCGGAAGATGCTCAGCAGAGCGCAGGTGTTTATAGCGGCGAAGAGCTCAACAAAACCACCACGCTGAATTACAGCGTTACCAGCAGCGATGGTAAAACGACTGCATATACCGTCAAGTTCCCCATTCCGGAAGCAACTTATCAAGTTGCCACTTTGCAGGTCAAGTGGGTGGATGCAAACGGCAATGAGCTGCCAGGTTATGCCGCGACAGCCGTGGAGCCTGTCATTACAGACTATCAGTCTGACGACTATACGCCTGCATTCAAAACAAATTATAAAAATGCGCCTGCCAGTGTAGCCAAGAACAGCAACAGCAATTATTTCTATCAGAATACGGTGATCACGAAGGGTGGTCAGAAGGTTTACGAAGGCAATATTCTGGAAGACGATTTTGACCTGACTGATTTGGATCCCAAAGAATATGTGGTAACACATCAGTATAAAGAGATTCAGAAATATGCGGTCATCTATGAATATGAAGCCGGAACGCCTGAAAATACGCCTGATGTTTTGCCCACGCTTCCGGTAGAAGGCCCCAAAACCGTCGGCGAAACGGTGAATGTAAAAGATATCGAAGCAGTGGCGGGCTATCGGTTTTCCGGCTGGCGGCCCAAGAATGATGAAGTAACCATCGCAGATGGCGAGTTCACCATGCCTGCTCAAAACGTGGTGTTGGTGGGCAGTTGGGAAAAGTTACCTGCTTATCGTGTCTCTTACGAGTACATCGACCCTGTGCCCGCTGACGCGCCCGGTGTGCCTACGGATGACAAGGAATACTACGAAGGCGATACCGTAATTGTAGCTGAGAACCCGACCCTGGAGAATTACACCTTCTCCGGCTGGACTGTGGTGGACAATGACGCAACCATCGGTGCAGACGGCAATCTGACCATGCCCGCAAAGAACATCGTGCTGCAAGGTCAGTGGACGGAGAACGAAAAGTACACCGTCACGTACAAGTACATCGACCCTGTGCCTAATGGTGCGCCTGTTGCCCCAACTGACACCAACCAGTACTATGAAGGCGATACCGTAACCGTAGCCGGTAACCCGTCCCTGAAGAACTACACCTTCTCCGGCTGGACTGTGGCGAACGACGCTGCCACCATCGGTACGGACGGCAAGCTGACCATGCCCGCGCAGAACATTGTGCTGCAAGGTCAGTGGACGGAGAACGAAAAGTACACCGTCACGTACAAGTACATCGACCCTGTGCCCACTGGTGCACCTTCAGTTCCCACTGATACCAACCAGTACTATGAAGGCGATACCGTAACCGTAGCCGGTAACCCGTCCTTGAAGAACTATACCTTCTCGGGCTGGACTGTGGCAGACAGTGCCGCCACCATCGGCACGGATGGCAGGCTGACCATGCCCGCAAAGAACATCGTGCTGCAAGGTCAGTGGACGGAGAACGAAAAGTACACCGTCAAGTACGAGTATATTGGCACTGTGCCCACTGGTGCACCTTCAGTTCCCACTGATACCAACCAGTACTACGAAGGCGATACCGTAACCGTAGCCGGTAACCCGTCCCTGAAGAACTACACCTTCTCCGGCTGGACTGTGGCAGACAATGCCGCAACCATCGGTGCAGACGGCAAGCTGACCATGCCCGCACAGAACATTGTGCTGCAAGGTCAGTGGACGGAGAACGAAAAGTACACCGTCACGTACGAATATATCGGCACTGTGCCCGATGGCGCGCCCGGTGAGCCTACGGATGATAAGCAATACTACGAAGACGACAGTGTAACGGTAGCCGGTAACCCGTCCTTGAAGAACTACACCTTCTCCGGCTGGACTGTGGCAGACAATGCCGCAACCATCGGTGCAGACGGCAAGCTGACCATGCCCGCACAGAACATCGTGCTGCAAGGTGAGTGGACGGAGAACGAAAAGTACACCGTCA
>SVGQ01000011.1 GCA_015056245.1 Clostridiales bacterium
ACTGCTCACCGGTTCTGAGCTGGCCGCCCTCGACCTGCACGATGTGCGCGGCATGGAAGGCATCAAGGAAGCTACCGTTAAGGTTGGCGACCTGGATGTAAATGTTGCCGTTTGCTCTTCCACCGGCAAGGCTGCTGAGCTGCTCGATGCCATCAAGGCTGGCGAGAAGAACTATCACTTCATCGAGGTCATGGGTTGCCCCGGCGGCTGCGTCAATGGCGGCGGTCAGCCCATCGTGTCTTCCACCGTGCGCAACTGGACCGACATCCGTGTTGCCCGCGCCAAGGCCCTCTATGATGAGGATGCTGCGAAGACTCTGCGCAAGAGCCACGAGAACCCCGAGATCAAGGCCATCTACGAAGAGTATCTGGGCAAGCCCAACGGCCACAAGAGCCACGAGCTGCTGCACACCTCTTACGAGAAGCGCGATCTCTACATCGACTAATTTCATAGTCAAACCCAGCGGCGGGAGAAATCCCGCCGCTTTTTGTGTGCATACTCTTGTGCATTTTTCCGCTTTATGGTATGCTATCTTCTATTATTTTGAGGGAGGTGCTTCCATGACCAATTTCGACCGGGTGAAAATGTATTATCAGAACTTCGACGAAAATGGACGACTGTGCAGAGACAATAGCGGCAGGCTGGAATATGAGATGACCATGAAAAAGCTTGAGAAGCACCTGCCTGCTACGGGAAAAATCCTTGATCTTGGTGGCGCGACTGGTGTATATGCTTTTCCGCTTGCTGAAAAGGGCTATCAGGTGTATCTGGCTGATTTGTCAGAGCGCTTGATTGACATCGCAAGGGAGAAGAAAGCGCAGTCAGGCGCTGATAATTTGATTGCTTGTGATGTGGTCAATGCTATCGATTTGTCTATCTATGACAATGAAATGTTTGATGTGGTTTTGCTTTTCGGTCCTCTGTATCATCTGCTGGATGATACAGAAAGAGCCAAGTGTATTGAGGAAGTGCACCGGGTGTTGAAAAAGCATGGCATGGTTTTTGCCAGCTTCATCCCGTATCTTTCCGGCAGCATTGCAATCGTTGATCGATATTTCTACGCACCGGATCAGGTGAGTATTGATAATCTCCGTGAGGTTTTTTCCTCTGGGAGATTCAATAACAATGCTCTTTACGGCTTTCAGGAGGGGTATTATCCAACCTCCGATGAAATCATTGGGTTGTTTGACGATCATGGCTTTTCGAAAGTCAATCTTTCTTCAATACGCAGCTTTGCCTATGAGAAAGAAGATTGGATGTACAGCATACAGGATACGGATATGTTCAATGAAATGCTCCATTTGTTGGATGAAGCCTCCGAGCGAAAAGAAATTATCGAAACCTGCGGACATGCCATGTATATTGGCAAAAAACGTTAAAGATGCGCAAGCCTTCACAGAAAGGCTTGCGCTTTTTTCAAAAGGGTGCTTTAATAATACTGAATGATTATGCCTTTTAGGAGGTCTGTACATTGGATATTCAGTGGTATCCTGGACATATGGCGAAAGCCAAACGACTGCTTGCAGCACAATTGACCAAGGTGGATCTGGTGATTGAACTTTGTGATGCCAGACTGCCCCTTTCCAGCCGGAATCCTGCTTTGGGTGCTATGGTGGAACATAAACGCCGCATTCTGCTTTTGTGCAAAGCCGATCTGGCAGAAAACAGCAAAACGCAAAAATGGCTCCAGTATTTTAAGAGTCAGGGCATTGCTGCCATGGCTTATGATGCAACCCCCAAAAAGACAAAGGAAGCCAAGTCCTTTATTGAAGAAGCTGCCAGAGCTGTTATTGAGCGTGGTGAGCGTCGCGGCATTGCCAAAACCATCCGCGCTATGGTGGTGGGTGTGCCCAATGTGGGAAAGAGCACCTTTATCAATCGACTGTATGGCGGTACCATCGCCCATACAGGTGACCGTCCCGGCGTTACCAAGAGCAACCAGTGGGTCAAGGTATCTCCTTATCTGGAAGTGCTGGATACCCCCGGTATGCTCTGGCCAAAGCTCAATGACCAGCGTGCAGCGACCCGTCTGGCCTACATCGGCACCATTAAGGATGCCGTGTATAATGTAGAGGAACTGTGCATCAGCCTTTTGGAGGATTTGTTGGTCGTTCGTCCTCAGCAGACCATGGAGCGGTTCAAAATCAAAGATGAAACCCTTCGCGGCTACGAACTGCTGGAAGCTGTTTGCCGCGGGCGCGGCTTCCTGATGAAAGGCGGTATCTGCGATACGGACCGCGGATGCGCTGTGGTTCTGGATGAATTCCGCGCAGGCAAGGTGGGCAAGCTCACTCTGGAAAATGTTCCCGCCCCCAAGGAACCTGTCATCACTGAGCAGGCAACAGGAGATGTCAACAATGGCTAAACCCTCTGCAAAAAGACTCCAGCACCATTTGGATATGGTGGCATATGACAAACAATACGAGACATTCGGCGTTTCTCTTGCCGGCATGGACGAAGTGGGCAGAGGCCCCTTGTGCGGCAATGTGGTCACCGCCTGTGTGATCATGCCCTCAGAGCCGCTGTTTCCTTGGATTGATGACAGTAAGAAGCTCAGCGCTGCCCGCAGGGAAGAAGTGTATGAGCAGATTATGGCCTCTGCCATCTATGTAAGTATTGGCGAGGCTTCTCCGGAAGAGATCGATCTGATGAACATCCTCAACGCCACCAAGCTTGCCATGGAACGTGCCGCTATGAATGCCCCTGCAAGCCTTTGCATTGTGGATGCGGTACGGGATCTGCATCTGCCCTTTCCTATTTCGCCCATTATCAAGGGCGACAGTACCAGCTACAATGTAGCTGCTGCCAGCATCGTTGCCAAAGTGACCCGTGACCGGGAAATGGCCCGAATGGCTGAGCTTCACCCTGAATATGGTTTTGAACGCAATATGGGCTACGGCACCGCTGAACACATTCAGGCATTGCGTACCTATGGCCCAACGCCATTCCATCGCCGGAGTTTCATCCGCAATTTCGTAGGGGAGGCGGATACATGAAACGCAATATCTGTTTATTTCACCTGCTCACATTGATACTTGCCGTTTCCTTATGCGTGGGGATTCTTGTCCATCCCATAGCAGCCATGGCAGATGATAATCTGCTCAAAAACGGCGGTTTTGAAAAGGTGAATAGCAAGGGCGAAGCTGATGGTTGGTTTGAGAATGCCTATCATGACGAAGTGGGCTATTCCCAGTTGAGCATCACCACCGAAAAAGCTCACAGCGGACAGTACAGTGCGCTGGTAGAAAACGCCAGCAGTAATGACGCCCGCTTTATCTGCACAGTTTCTGTTAAGCCCAACACCACGTACAAGCTATCGGGCTATGTTTTCGTTGAAAATATGGAACCCGGTGGCAATGGCGCCAATCTGGCAATAGAGGATCTATACGCTTTTTCGGATTGCCTGTTCGATACCAATGGTCAGTGGCAATATATTGAATGGTACGGTAAAACAGGCGTTAACCAAAAAACCGTTACGCTTGGCGTTCGCGTAGGCGGCTACGGGTCAGAAAGCATCGGTAAAGCATATTTTGATGATATTTCTCTGGAAAAAGTCAAGGAAGTTCCGCAGGGTTATACTGCTTCCAGTTGGTATGTCTACAAAGATACTTCTGCCAAAACAACTGAACAGAATCCCACCATGGGCCAACACCATATACATGTGCTGTTCTGCATCCTGTGTGGCCTTTTGTTTGCCGTGCTTTGCCAGGGATTTATCCGTCATTGGCGGTGGATTCAAAAGCAGAATCATACCTACTTTCTTTTATTCACCATTACGCTTGCTGTGATAGCGCGCATCGCCATGGGCGGCCTGATGGACGGCTATCCTGTGGATATCGGCTGTTTTCAGGCTTGGAGCCTTCGCATGGCTGATAAGACTCCCTTGGGTTTTTATTCGCCGGATTACTTCTGCGATTATCCGCCGGGATATATGCTGCTCTTGTGGCCCGTCGGACTTGCGCTGCGTGCCGTAATGCCGTTTGGCAACCACGCGCTGAATCTGTTGGTACTTAAGTCTGTTCCCTTGATTTGCGACATGGTCACGGCGATGGCTCTGTATACCCATGGCAAAAAATATGCAAAACCAAGCATCGCCGTTACTGTTGCTGCACTGTATGCTTTCAATCCATCGGTGCTGATCAACGGCGCAGTGTGGGGACAGGTGGACAGCGTGCTGGCGATGCTACTGATCTTCTGCGCTATCTACGCCATGGAAGAACGTTGGTCTGTTGCACTGCCAATCTATATGGTATCGATTCTTGTCAAACCGCAGGCGCTTCTGTTTGCTCCCATTGCGGGTATTTGGCTGCTGATGAGTCTGTTTGGAATGACGGGCAAATCTTTTCAGACGCAGTGGAAGGGACTTGTGAAAGGCATTGCGTTCGGTTTGATTGCGGCTCTTGCGATCGTTATTCCTTTCTCCATCCGTCAGGAGAGTTTCTTTGGATGGCTGTTTAACCTCTATAGTGAAACCCTGTCCTCCTATGCATATGCAACCGTCAACACCGCCAATCTGCACTATTTGCTGGCTATGAACTGGCAGCCTATTTCCAAGGCAATGCCGCCGCTTTTGCCCTTGTTTACCGCCTTGCTTCTGGCTGGAGGGGCAACGCTTTTGTTCCTCTATCGCGTGAAAAAAGCAAATCAACCTCTTTTCACCAGCAAAGACGGTCATCTGGTTTTGATGCTGGCAGTTTTTGCAGTCATCAATACGGTTTTCACTGTTATCGCTTTTGTTCAGGAACCCTTTGCTGAAAACCTGCTAACCTATGGTGCATACGGCTATATCATGATGGCGTTTGCTTTTGCTGTACCCATTGTGTGCATGTTCCACAGCAATGATGCAAAGCAACTGCCTTTCTATCTGGCACTGGGCATTCTTGGCGTATACCTGCTCGGTGTAAAAATCCATGAAAGGTACCTGTTTGCCGCCATTCCGCTGCTGTTGCTTGCCTTCCTGCGCACAGGCGATCTGCGGCTGGTGTGGTTGATGGCGATCATTTCCTGCACCACATTGATCAATGCAGGAATCGTACTGGATAACGCGCTGTTGTTTGGATCCGAACATGGTCATCTGAATGACGATTCTCTCTTTGTGAATATCATTCTTTGCATATTGAACCTGTATGCCTTGGGATATGGCTACTGGATCAGCTATAGCGGCCTTTCTGACAATCTTACTGCAAAGCGCAGCGCCAAGCATACGGAAACTTTAGAGAGCCCGATGGAAACCACGCCTCCCTCTTACGAACGGATGCTACTTTCTCCTGAAGATCACAGTCTCCACCTGAACTGGAAAGATTGGCTGATCATGGGTGTAGTGACCATTGCTTATGCTGTTGTGGCCTTTGTGAATCTTGGCAGTACTGTTGCTCCGCAGCATGGCTTTGTCTCATCATCAGCAGAGGAAACCATCACTTTCAAGCTGGAGGAAAAGACGGAGTTCAGTACACTGTACTACGCAGGTGTCAGCAACTATGGATTCTCCATTGCCGTCAGCGATGATGGCGTAAACTGGTCAGAAAACTATCCCTGTGAAATGCGCGAGGGGCTGTGCTACCGGTGGAATTACGCCCTTCAATCCAAGATCTCTGAAGACGGAAAGATCAATTACGGCTACAATCGCCCTGAAGGCGTCCTTTGGCTGAACGGACAGTACCTGCGCCTGAATGCAGAACGCGGAGGGCTGAATCTGTTTGAAATCGTCACCAGGGATCGGAATGGCAACAACTTGAACATGGCTGTTGTGGATCATCAGGGAGCCAATCCTGCGATTCTGGATAACGAAACCAAACCCGAGTACCTGCTGGATGAACAGAATACCTGCATCGGTGAGCCTGGTTGGTTTACCGGTACCTATTTTGATGAAATCTATCACGGACGAACTGCCTATGAACACCTTCACGGTCAGCGTCCCTATGAGACAACTCACCCGCCGCTGGGTAAGCTGCTGATGGCAGCTGGTATTGCTATCTTTGGCATGACGCCTTTCGGATGGCGGTTTGCCGGTGCGCTGATTGGCGTTTTGATGCTGCCTGCATTGTATCTGCTGGCAAAACAATTGTTCAAGCGCCGGGATTTGGCAGGCTTCAGCATGGCAGCATTCTCGCTGGATCTGATGCACTTTACCCAGACCCGTATTGCAACCATCGACTCGTTCCCGGTGTTCTTCATTCTGCTCAGCTACTGGTTTATGGTTCGGTACATGCATACAGATGTATTTGCCGTGGAAGAAAACGAACGTCCTTCTCTTTTCACCAAAGCCTACTGGAAGAGCTTGATCCCACTGGCTTTCTCGGGTTTGATGATGGGATTGTCCATCGCCAGCAAGTGGATCGGCATCTATTCCGCAGTAGGGCTGGCTGTGCTGTACTTTACAGCGATCTACAGGCAGTACCGCGCGGGCAATGTTGCCTTTGGTTATGCCACCGATGGCAGTGATTCGTCTCTGTCGCCCAACCAGGTCAAACGCATCAAAGGCGCACAGGATCATGCACTGAACCGCGCTTTTGTCACCTGCGGCTTTTGTATCATCTTCTTTATACTGGTACCTTGTATCGTTTACTATCTCAGCTACATCCCATATTTGGCGCCTACCGGTAAAGTGACCCTGCAGCGGGTCATTCAGGCTCAGATTGGAATGCTGGATTATCATGGCACGCCCGGCTTAGGCATGGATCATCCCTTCCAATCGCCCTGGTGGCAGTGGCCGTTCATCCTCAAACCCATGTGGTTTGCTCAGGATAATTTCGAACCCGCCGGATTGGCATCAACCATTATGTGCATGGGAAATCCATGGATTTTCTATCTTGGCGCCGTATGTATGCTGGCTACGCTGATCGCTTTGTTTGCACGGCAGTTGCAGCTGAAAGACAAACGCCTTCAACTGCGCCATGGCGATGGCAATATGACAGTCTACATACTGGCAGTTGGTTTTCTGTCCCAGTATCTGCCTTGGGTGTTGGTGCCTCGAAGCATGTATATGTACCATTACTTTGCCAGCGTTCCCTTTATCATTCTGGCAACAGCGTGGGTACTGAGCCTGCTAGCACGAAATAATCAAAAACAGATGCGCCTTTTGATCGGTATCTATCTGGTAATCGCTCTGGGCTTCTTTGTGCTGTATTATCCCTATGCATCAGGCATGCTGACCTCCACCAAATGGCTGGATGCTGGAAAATGGCTGCCTCAGCTGCTGTTCGGCGGCAAATTCGGACACCTGTATTACTAAGGCAAAGAGAGGAGAGAACCGTATGCTGACCAAAAGCATCACTTGTGGATTGGATGGCGTACGAGGCTATCCTGTATCTGTAGAGGCCTACGTATCCAATGGAATGGTGGCCTTTGACATTGTGGGCCTGCCCAGCGCAGCAGTCAAGGAAAGCCGGGATCGGGTTCGTGCAGCCATGATCAACAGCGGATACGAGTTCCCTTTTGGCAAGGTGACGGTGAATCTGGCACCGGCAGACGTCCGCAAGGAAGGAACCAGTTTCGAGCTGGCTGTTGCAGTCGCGCTGATCAGCGGAAAATCTTCCAAACCCTTCCAAAACCTGAATTCTACCATGCTGCTTGGTGAACTGTCACTGGAAGGACGTCTCCTGCCAATACGCGGCGCACTGGGTATGGCGATCACAGCCGTGGAAAATGGTATCCAGTGTTTGATTCTCCCCTGTGAAAACGCTAAAGAAGTGGCCTGCATCGATGGCTTGCAGGTTTATCCTGCCGAGACGTTGAAGCAAGTATGTGAGCATCTGACGGGAGAAAAGCATCTCCAAAAGCAAGAAACGCTTTCCTTTGTTGATCTTCAAACCACCCGTCCCATCCGATATGATATGCGGGAAGTCAAGGGGCAGGCTATGGCAAGAGCTGCGCTGGAAGTGGCCGCAGCAGGTGGGCATAACCTCTTGATGGTCGGCGTACCGGGCAGCGGAAAAACTATGCTGGCCCGTTGTCTGCCCGGTATATTACCGCCCCTTTCCTACGAGGAAGCGCTGGAAACCACACTGATCCACTCGGCATCAGGTGAGTTGCCGGCAGATAGTTCTTTGATGACAGAACGCCCCTTTCGCTCGCCTCACCACAACACCTCTATGGCTGCCATGATCGGCGGCGGGGCAAAGGCGCGCCCCGGTGAGGTATCCCTTGCTCATAATGGTGTTCTCTTTTTGGATGAGCTGCCTGAATTCCAACGCAACACGCTGGAGGCCCTCCGCCAGCCGATCGAAGATGGTTTTGTGAGCATTACAAGGGTAAGCGGACAGAATCAATATCCAAGCCGCAGCATGCTGGTTGCGGGCATGAATCCCTGCCCCTGCGGTAACTATGGCAGCAAACGCAAGAACTGTACTTGCTCAGCAAGTGATATCAAACGCTATCTGGGGCGCATCAGCGGCCCCCTTCTGGATCGTCTGGATATTCAAGTGGAAATGGATGCCGTCACAGTTGAAGAGATCGAAACTTCATCCCTTCAGGAGGACAGCCTCACCATTCGTAAAAGGGTTATAGCAGCCCGGAAGCGTCAATTGAAACGCTATCATGGCACGAGTATATACTGCAATGCTCAGCTGGATCAGCAGGGGCTGGAACACTGGTGCCATATGGAGCCGACTGCAAAAACATTGCTGATGCAAGCCGTCGATCGCTTTGATATGAGTATGCGGGCCTATGCGCGGGTCCGCAAAGTCGCAATGACAATTGCCGATTTGCAGGAGCACGACAGGATCACCATGCAAGATATGGCAAAAGCCATTCAATTTCGTAATGTGGATGGACGCTATTGGAAATGATCGTAATAATCGCGTCCCATTGTCAAGAGGATCGTTCTGTGGTACAATTTGAAAAGGAATCATGATTCTGTTTTTCTTAAGGAACTTGATTTTCGCGTTACATGGTCAAAACGTTGATAAAATAACGTTTTGACCATTTCGTACCCGTTTTTTCATTGCCAAACTGGAGGGGATGATATGGAGCTATCCATGGAGCAGCGCTGCTTGCTATGGCTTTCATCCGCAGAGATTCCCGCCTCCCGTGCAGCATCGTTGATTGCGGCATTCGGCAGCGCGCAAACCTTGTGGGAACGTTATCAAACCAGTGACTGCCCACGGATTGTTCCCAAAAGCAAGCAGGTTCTGGATGATCTCTACAGTGATCAGAAGATGAGCGCCCTCATCAGGCAACTGGATGAAAAGCATGTGCGCCTGCTCTTTGCGGATGATCCATCCTATCCGCCCTTACTGAGGGAGATCAAGGATCCACCGTATCTGCTGTATTATGCCGGACATCTGGACTGTTTGAAGAAACCCTGTGTTGCGATCGTCGGAACACGAACCCCCAGTGACTATGGTCGGCATATGGCAAAATCATTGGCAGCAGGATTATGCAACGCCGGTGTTACCGTAGTCAGCGGGCTGGCGAAAGGAATTGACTATGCTGCGCACACCGGAGCATTATCTGTCCAAGGCTGTACTGCAGGTATTCTGGGAAGCGGCATCAATCATCCTTATCCGTCGGAGCATACGCCCCTTTTGCGTCAGATCGCTCACAGCAAAGGGGTTGTTATCAGTGAATATCCGCTGGATGCAGCGCCGATGCCCTTTCATTTTCCGCACCGGAATCGGATTATTTCCGGCTGCTGTGTGGGAATCATCTTTGTGGAGGGGCGCATCAAAAGCGGTGGAATGCATACAGTAACCGCTGCATTGGATCAAGGGAGAGAAGTGTTCGCTGTTCCTGGTCAGACCGGCTACATCGGCGCAGAAGGGCCGTTGGCAATCATACGGGAAGGGGCAAGGCTGGTTACCAGTGCGGAAGATATTTTAGAAGACCTGGCACTGTCACCGTTGATGCCAGCAAAGGCTCCGCCCAAGCAACATCCGGATTTGTCCGACTTACAGCAGCGTATCATACATGCGTTGCAGATCCAACCCGCGAATATCGATGAACTTTCAGTCAGTCTCAGCGTATCCCCGCAGGATATCATGACCGAAATCAGCATAATGGAAATCACCGGACTGATTCACAGGGAGGCTGGCAACAACTTTTCCCTGTCCCATCAGTAACCGAACAGGAGGGTATCATATGGCAGCTACTCAGTCGCCCAAACTGGTGATCGTGGAATCCCCGGCAAAGGCCAAAACCATCGAAAAATTCCTCGGCAGAGGATATCATGTGGAAGCCTCTCAGGGGCATGTGCGGGATTTGCCGAAGTCCCAGCTTGGTATTGATACAGACAGCGATTTCGAGCCCAAGTATATTACCATTCGTGGCCGCGGAAAGATTCTCGCCAAGATTCGCAAGGAAGCAAAAGCTGCTTCCAAGATCTATCTGGCAACAGACCCTGACCGCGAAGGCGAGGCTATTTCCTGGCATCTTGCCAATCTGTTGGAGATCGACCCCAGCAAGGCATGCCGTATCGAGTTCAATGAAATTACCAAAAAAGCCGTCAAGGAAGCCATTGAGCATCCCCGTGCCATTGATATGGACCGGGTGGATGCTCAGCAGGCACGCCGCGCGCTGGACCGTCTTGTGGGCTATAAGATCAGTCCGCTGCTTTGGGCCAAGATCAAAAAAGGTCTTTCTGCCGGTCGTGTGCAGAGCGTTGCTACCCGTTTGGTGGTGGAGAGGGAAAGAGAGATCGAAGCCTTTATTCCCGAAGAGTACTGGGATGTGACCGCCACCTTCTCTGCTCCCACCCAGAAAGGCCGAAAGATCAGTTGCGAAGCCAAGCTGGTCAGTCTGGACGGTAAAAAGGCCGTGATCACCAACGAGCAGGAAGCTGCTACAGCAAAGCGTCGGATTCTGGCTTCCAAATTTTCCGTTCAGGGAATCAAGACCGGCGACAAGCTGAAAAAGCCACAGCCGCCGTTCACCACCTCCAGCCTGCAGCAAGAGGCCAGCCGCAAATTGAATTTCTCCACCGCAAAGACCATGCAGGTGGTTCAGCAGCTCTACGAAGGTATTGATCTAGGCAAAGCTGGTACTGTGGGTCTTGTCACCTATATCCGTACCGACAGCGTGCGCGTTTCCGACGAGGCGCTGGCAGCCGCCCGCAATGCGATCACCACCCAGTTCGGTCCGGAATACTGTCCTGAAAAGCCAAACATCTATAAAGGCCGCAAGAACGCACAGGATGCGCACGAAGCTATCCGTCCCACCTACATGGAGTACACCCCTGAGCAGGTGAAGGAACATCTGACCCGTGAACAATTCAACCTGTACCGGCTCATCTATACCCGTTTTTTGGCAAGCCAGATGAAACCGGCAGCCTTCCGCACAATGAGTGTTGATATCTGCTCACCAAAGATCACCATGCGCTACTACGGTGAGCATATGTATTTCGCTGGTTATCGGGCTGTGTACACCGAAAGCACGGATGATGAACAAGAGACCAAAGAGAGCATTCTGCCGGTGCTGCAGGAAAACGATCCTATTGCGTTTTCTTCCGTCGATACCCTCCAGCACTTTACGCAGCCTCCGGCCCGCTATACAGAAGCCTCTCTTGTACGTACACTGGAAGAAAAGGGAATCGGTCGTCCCAGCACATATGCGCCCACCATTACAACCATTATCTCCCGCGGTTACGTATCCCGTGAAAAGAAACGCTTGTATCCCACGGAACTTGGCTGCATGGTAACGGATATGATGATGGAGTACTTCACGGATATCGTGGATGTAGAGTTCACCGCCCAGCTGGAAGAAAAGCTGGATGCCATTGAAGAGGGCAGCTCTGAGTGGAAACAGATCCTCCGGGATTTCTATCCTGACTTTGCCAAGACGCTGGAGCGCGCCGAAAGCAAGATCGAAAAAATCCAGGTCAAGGACGAAGTCAGTGATGTACCCTGCGAAAAATGCGGAGCGATGATGGTTTACAAAATGGGTCGTTTCGGCAAGTTCCTGGCTTGTCCCAATTTCCCGGATTGCCGCAATGCCAAGCCCATCATCACTTATATCAAAGCCAAATGTCCCAAGTGCGGCAGCCGTCTGATGGAGAAAACCAGCAAGAAGAACCGCAAGTTCTATGGCTGCGAAAAGTATCCAGAATGCGATTTTGTCAGTTGGGAGATGCCCATCACCGATAACTGTCCCCAGTGTGGCAGCTATATGGTGGAAAAACGCGGCAAGCATGGTGAGAAGATCCATCTGTGTGCCAATGAGAAATGCCGCTGCAAGGTAACGGTCAAAGACGAGGAAAAGGAGCAGGAGGAATGAATGTAACCATCATCGGTGCAGGACTGGCGGGATGCGAGGCTGCATGGCAGCTGGCAAAACGCGGAATTCCCGTTACCCTGTACGAAATGAAACCCCAGAAAAAATCCCCTGCCCATACCAGCGATACCATGGCAGAGCTGGTTTGCAGCAACAGCTTGCGTTCCAACCGCCTTTCCAACGCTGTTGGCTTGCTCAAGGAAGAAATGCGCAGGCTGGATTCCGTCATTATGGCAGCCGCAGATGAGAATGCTGTTCCCGCAGGCGGTGCGTTGGCGGTGGATCGTCATGCATTCTCCAAAAGTGTGGATCAGCGCATCCGCAACCATCCCCTTATCACAGTCATTGAAGAAGAAGTAACCCAGATCCCTTCCGAGGGGGAAGTGATCATTGCTACCGGTCCGCTGACCAGCGATGCCTTCAGCGAAGCAATTGCCGGAATCGAAGGTTTGTCCACACTGCATTTCTACGATGCTGCAGCCCCCATTGTTACGGCTGATAGTCTGGATATGACCAAGGTATTTCGCATGAGCCGGTATGAACGGGGAGACGATTATCTCAACTGCCCTATGAATCAGGAAGAGTACATGGCGTTCTGTCATGCATTGCAAACTGCAGAAACGGCTCCTGTGCACGGTTTTGAAGAAAAGTCGGTTTTCGAGGGCTGTATGCCCATTGAAAGCATGGCAAAGCGCGGCGATATGGTCATGGCTTTCGGGCCTTTGAAGCCAGTGGGCCTGAAGGATCCCCGCACAGGCAAGGAACCCTTTGCTGTGGTTCAGCTGCGTTGTGAAAATCTGGAGGGCACACTGTATAATCTGGTAGGCTTCCAGACCCGCCTGATGTTCCCGGAGCAACGCAGAGTGTTCGGTATGATTCCCGGGCTTGAAAATGCCGAATTTGCCCGTTACGGAGTCATGCACCGCAATACGTTCCTAAATAGCCCTGGCGTATTGGATTCCACCTATCGGATGCTCGCTCAGCCACGCATCGCTTTTGCAGGACAGATCACTGGCGTGGAAGGCTATGTGGAAAGCGCTGCCAGCGGTCTTTTGTGCGGTATTGCCACCGCATACCGCATTGCAGGCAAAGCAGCGCCTCACTTCAGCGGCAAAACCGCCATTGGCGCTATGGGTCGCTACATAAGCACGCCCAATAAGCGTTTCCAGCCTATGAACTGTGCGTTTGGACTGATCGATCAGTTGGAAGTCAAGCCCGGTGAAAAGCGTATTCGCAACAAAGTACTTCGTTATGAAGCCATCGCTCAGCGGGCATTGGAAGAGATCGACGCGATCGCTCAACAAATGAAAACTGAGTGGGAGAACAGGGAGGAATGACCATGAAACGCTATATCGCTCTTTTGTTGGCAGTGACTATGCTGTTTGCTCTGCCTGTACAGGCCATGGCCAAGTCCAAAAAGATGGAGGCCGATGTTCCTGTCTGGACAGAAGAGACTGTACGCCAGTATATTACAGATTATGTAGAAGGCGGTCACATGGATACGCTCTACAGCTATTATGATTTGCAGATTCGGCGCTATATGCCCGAGTCTGCTTATGAAAAGCTGCTGACAGAACTGGAATGGATGACCGGTGATTTCATCTGCCTTGGAGAATACTCCAGCTTTGAAGATCAGGTGCGCGTCAGCGGCAACAACCGCATTCCCGTCAAAACCCATGTGATTCATATGCACATGGAGAAAAATGATCTGGAAGTATACTTCACCCATAAGAACTTTGAAGATGACTGGGAAGTGATGTCCTTCGAATTCGTCCCGGCAGCGAAAAAGGATGTGGATACCGGCTTCGCAGTTGATTCACAGCCTCAGGCTGAAGATGCCTTTGTGGAAAGCGCTGCTGTGGTCAACGAAGGAACCGACCTTGCACTTGATGCAATCATTACGCTGCCCGCCAATTTGATGGACGGCGAAAAGGTGCCTGCCTGCGTATTGATCCATGATGCAGGCGCATTGGACAAAAACGCATCCGTTGGCGCTACCCGGTTCTTTGAACACCTTGCGCAGGAATTGGCAGATACAGGGATTGCCAGTATCCGCTATGACAAGCGCACTTTTGTCTACGGTGAACAGGCTGACATGACGGTCTATGATGAGGTAGTGGCGGATGCAGTGGCTGCTGCTAAACTGCTGGCTGAAAACACTGCTATCGACAGTGACCGCATTTTCGTGATTGGTCACGGGTTTGGCGCCTTGGTTTCGCCCTATATCGCCTCTGAATCCAATGGCTTGATCAGCGGCATGGTTCTCATTGGCAGCCGTCCGGAAAGCTATGCACGCCAGCTGATGGAAACCACTGATCTGTCCGGCCTTTCCAGAGATGAAGCCAGTGATTTGAACGAGTTTATCCGCAATCTGCGCCGTCAGAGCGAAGAAGACGCCCGTTCCATCGAGATGTTCGGACGCAGCGGTTACTATTTCTGGGATATGGAACAGCATAACCACGTTTCGCTCATCATGAATCTGGAACTGCCCACGTATGTAGTTCAGGGACGAAACGACGGTGAAGTTTCTGAAAACGATGGCTGGCGTGCCTGGGCAGAAGAATTGAAGCATTACGGCGAATTTGTGGATTATCAGTCGTACCGCGGTCTCAACCATATGCTGGCGAATGATCTGAGCGTGGACGAAAACGGTCAGCCTCAGTATCTGGTTGATGCAGGAATCGAAGTAACTGCCGTACGCGATATTGCACAATGGATTCTGAGCCGGCAGGAGGTGGCACAATGAAGTTTATGGGTACCACCATCTGTGCTGTGCGCAGAGGTAATCAGGTAGCGATTGCGGGCGATGGTCAGGTAACCATGGGGGAGAGCACTGTATTCAAATCCACCGCCAAGAAAGTACGCCGGATCTACAACGGACAGGTCGTGCTTGGTTTTGCTGGATCTGTGGCTGATGCCTTCACCCTTTGTGAACGTTTTGAAGAAAAACTGACCCAATGCGGCGGCAATCTGGAAAGAGCTGCTGTTTTGCTGGCCCAGGAATGGCGCAGCGATCAGGCACGGAAACTGGAAAGCATGATGATCGTTGCGGACAAACACAGCATGCTGGTGCTCAGCGGTACTGGCGAAGTGATGGATCCGGATGGCGGCGTGGCTGCCATCGGTTCCGGCGGCAACTATGCGCTGGCTGCAGCCCGTGCTTTGGTGGAAAACACCGATCTGTCTGCCGAGGAGATCGCCGTTAAAGCTTTGGAAGTAGCTGCTTCCATCTGTGTATATACCAACGATCATATTTCTGTGGAAACCATTTAGGAGGTACTCCATGAAGGAATTGACCCCCAGAGAAATTATGCATGAGCTGGACCGCTTTATTGTTGGTCAGCAAGATGCCAAGCGGGCGGTTGCCATCGCGCTTCGCAACCGCTATCGCCGTTCCAAGCTGGATGAAGCCATGCGCAGCGAGATCAGCCCCAAGAATATTCTGATGATCGGACCCACGGGTGTGGGTAAAACAGAGATCGCGCGCCGCCTTGCCAAGCTGGTTAAGGCTCCCTTTGTAAAGGTGGAAGCCACAAAGTTTACCGAAGTGGGCTATGTGGGCCGCGATGTGGAGAGTATCATCCGGGATCTGATGGAAAACGCCATCCGCATGGTGCGGGGCGAGCGCATGGAGCAGGTAAAAACACGTGCGGCGGTGCTGGCGGAGGATCGTTTGGTCAATCTGCTGGTCAATCCGCCTAAGAAAAACAACAACAGCAATCCCTTTGAATTCCTGATGGGCGGCAAAAAGGAGCCTGAACCTACGCAGGCAGAACAGGCGCAGCTGGCTGTACGCCGGGATGAACTGCTCAAGCAGCTTCGGGAAGGCCAGCTGGAAGAACGTGAGATCGAAGTAGAAGTGGAAGACAGCATGCCCGAACTGGAGCTGGGCGGCAGTTCCATCAAATTGGGTGACATGATGGGCGGTATGATGCCCAAGAAAACCAAGATCCGTCGCGTGAAAGTGAAGGAAGCACGGAAGATCCTTCTGGAAGAAGAATCCGACAAGCTGATCGATGAAGATGAAGTAAGAGAAGAAGCTGTACGCCGTGCCGAGCAACAGGGCATCGTTTTCATTGATGAAATCGACAAAGTGGCAGGCCGTTCTGCTGGCGGTCATGGCCCCGATGTGAGCCGCGAAGGTGTACAGCGGGATATTCTGCCTATTGTGGAAGGCAGCACGGTCAACACTAAGTACGGCGCTGTGCGCACGGATTACATGCTGTTTATTGCAGCAGGTGCATTCCATGTTGCCAAGGTAACGGATCTGATTCCGGAATTGCAAGGCCGTTTCCCGGTGCATGTCAACTTGAAAAGCCTCACCAAGGATGATTTCAAGGCCATTCTGACCCAGCCGGAAAACGCCCTGACCCGCCAGTACGAAGCCTTGCTGGCAGTGGATAAAGTATTCATTTCCTTTGAGGACAGCGCCATTGATGCCATCGCCAACGCCGCCTATGTACTTAATGAAACCAAGGAGGATATTGGTGCGCGCCGCCTCCATGCAGTGTTTGAAAAGCTTCTGGAGGACATAAGCTTCAATGCCGGCGGCGACGAGATGCCCAATGTGTATCTGAACATCAATGGAGACTATGTGATCGACCATCTTGGCCCGGATGAGGTTACGATGGATATGAAGCGCTATATTCTGTAAACGCCACAAAGGAGGGATTTGGATGCGCACTCTGCTCACCAACATCAATATGACCCCCGGTGTTACCAACGAAAGCACCATTCCTTTTATCTATGATGCGGAAATTCAGATTGACGGACAGCGTATCGTCTATGCCGGTCCCAAGGCAAATGCCCCCCGTTTTGAGGCTGACAAGGTGATCGATGGGGAAGGCTCGCTGGCGATGCCCGGTCTTTGCAATCTGCACACTCATACGCCCATGACCATGATGCGCAGTGCGGGCAGTGATCTGCCTTTGGAGCGCTGGCTTAACGAGGTGGTCTGGCCCATCGAAAAATTCCTGACGGATGAATCCGTCAAAGCTGGCAGCGATCTGGGGATTCTGGAGATGCTCCGTTGCGGCACCACCTCCTTCAACGATATGTATTTCCGTATGGATCGTCTGGCAGAGAGCGTAGTAGACAGCGGCATTCGTGCTATGCTGGGCTATGGCGTAATCGATTTTGATGGCAGCTGTGCAGATCTGGAACCCGGCATCGAGTTTGCCATGAAATGGCAGCATGCAGCTAATGACCGTATCCGGGTCAACATCGCGCCTCACAGCGAAGCC
This sequence comes from Clostridiales bacterium, assembly GCA_015056245.1. Lineage (GTDB taxonomy): Bacteria > Bacillota > Clostridia > Christensenellales > Aristaeellaceae > Limiplasma. Next base: position 17,448 of record SVGQ01000011.1, read on the forward strand.
GCCACTACCGAGATCCTGCTGCTGAAGGCAAAGGATGTTGCTGAAGAAATGCAGGTTCCGCTGCACATCCACATTTGCGAAACCAGTCTGGACCGTACCGGCTGTATTGACCGGCACGGCATTACACCAGCTGTTTATCTGGAAAAGCTGGGCTTGCTGGATGTGCCCATGATCGCTGCTCACTGCGTATGGATGGATGACAATGACATCGATATCTTTGCCAAGCACGGCGTATTCATTGCTCACAATCCAGTCAGCAACCTGAAGCTTGCCAGCGGTATCGCACCCATTGCCAAGATGCTGAATGCTGGCTGTAACGTGACCCTTGGCACCGATGGCGTTGCCAGCAACAACAACCTGAACCTGTGGGAAGAAATCAAATTGATGCCCATGCTGCAAAAGGGTACGCTGCTGGATCCCACTGTGGTAAGTCCTGCGCAAACATTGGCTGCTGCCACCAGCGTTGGCGCAAAAGCGCTGGGGTATGACGATCTGGGATTGCTCAAGCCTGGCTATCTGGCTGATATCATTCTGGTGGATGCAGGCGATATGAACATGTGCCCCTCCTCCGAGATGGAAGGTAACCTGATCTATGCAGTGGAGTCCCGCAATGTAAAAATGACCATGGTGGATGGTAAAGTGTTGTATCACAACGGTCAGTTCCTCACCATGGATGCAAAGAAAGTGATAGAGACTGCCCACAAAGAAGCTCATGCACTGATGACAAGAGCAGGAAGAGCGAAGTGATCCTATGAAAATTCTGGAAGTCAATCAGCATTACTGGCCGGAGAATTTCCGCATAACAGAGATTTGTGAAACTTTGGCTGAGCGTGGGCACGATGTAACCGCGCTGGTGGGATTGCCGAATTATCCCACCGGTGTGGTGCCCAAAGAGTACAAATGGTTCCGCAACCGAAAGCAGGAACGCAATGGCGTTCATATTCGCCGTTGCTTCGAGATCGGACGCAAGCCTGGAAAAATCGGTCTTGCGATCAATTATGTCAGTTTCACCCTTTCCTGCACACTCAAAGCGCTGCTGATGAAGAAGGATTTCGATGTGATCTATTCCTTCTCTACTTCTCCTGTGCTGATGAGTCTGCCGGGCGCTATTTTAAAGCGGATTACCGGCAAACCGCTGGTGATCTATGTATTGGACCTGTGGCCTCATTGTCTGGCGATCATGAACATTCCAGCAGAATCCCGGTTCTACAAGTTCATGGGCAAAGTGAGTAAGTGGATCTATGAGCAAGCGGATGTGCTTCTCTACTCCTCCAAGCGTTTTCAAAAGAAAATGCTGGATGCGCATGGTATTCAGATGCCTGATGAGCACTACCTGCCCCAATTCGCTGATGATATTTTTGAAAATGCATTGCCCAGCAAGACCTTTGATGGTACCTATCATCTGGTCTTTGCAGGTAATGTGGGCAAGGTTCAGGGAATGGATGTACTCATGAAAGCCGCAGCTGCTTTGAAGGATGAGCCCATTCACTGGCACATCGTAGGCGATGGTTCCTATCTGGAGGATTGCAAGGCTTTGGCCCGGGAATTGACGGTTGAGGACCGTATCACATTCCATGGGCGCAAACCTCTGGAAGAGATGCTCAAGTATTATGCTATGGCTGACGCAATGCTCGTCAGCATGAGCGATAACATCAGCATTAACGATACCCTTCCCGGCAAGGTGCAAAGCTATATGGCGGTCGGTAAGCCCATTCTTGGTACTGCTGGCGGCGAGACCATCTATGCCATCGAAACGGCTGAATGCGGCTATTGCACCCCTGCAGACGATACGGAAGCCTTTGTGGCTGCCGTTCGCAAGTTCATCAGTGAGCCGGAAAATCACCAGAAGATGGGGGAGAATGGGCAGAAGTACTACAATGCCCACTTCACCAAAAAGTATCATATGGACAAGCTCGAACAGCTTTTCCGCGCCCTCACCGGGAAGGAGTAAACCATGCGGGTCTATCAGCTGAACACGTTTTGTGGAATCAAGAGTACCGGACGCATTATGTGGGATATCAGCAAGCTGGTTTTGCAGGATGGGGGAGCCGTCCGTCTTGGATACGGCTCAGAGTTACCCTCTGCAGACTCTGCGCCATATGCTTACCGCACAGGCGGAAAACTGGATCGAAAGCTTCATGGCGCGATCCGAAAATTGCTGGACGGCGAGGGGTATGGCAGTTTGCTGGCGACCCGCGCTTTGATCCGGGATATACAGGCGTTTCAGCCGGATCTGATCCATCTGCATAATATCCATGGTGCATATCTGCATATTCCCACCCTGTTTCGGTATCTGGGAAAAGCTGATATTCCAGTAGTATGGACGCTTCATGATTGCTGGCCCTTCACAGGTCATTGCGCCTATTACGATGCATCTGGCTGCGACAAGTGGCTGACAGAGTGCCATCATTGTCCGAGCCTTGACCGCTACCCGATTTGTAAGGGCCTGGATGGCAGCCGACGCAATCACCGGATGAAGAAAAAGTATCTGAACAAACCCGCCAACATGACCTTTGTGGTTCCCTGTCAATGGCTGCAGGAGTATGTAAAGCAGTCCCATCTCGGGCACTACCCCTGCCGGGTCATTTACAACGGGGTTGATCTTCAAAAATTCAAGCCCACAGTGAATGATCTGCGGCAAAGATACCAACTGGAAAATCGAAAAATCGTTCTTTCAGTGGCATCGGATTGGGACGAACGTAAAGGACTGCCATATCTTGTAGAAGCCGCCAAACAGTTAGGGAGAGAATATTGCTTCGTGGTGGTAGGACTATTTGAAGAGCAGGTGCAATCGTTGCCGAACGGCATGTTGGGGATTACCCATACCAGCGATGTAGAGGAACTGATTGGATGGTACTCCATTGCAGACTGCTTTGCCAATCCAACATTGGAAGACAATATGCCGATGGTAAATCTGGAAGCGTTGGCATGCGGAACCCCCATTGCTGTTTTTGCTACAGGGGGCTGTCCGGAAGCAGTTACCCCTGAGTGCGGTCTGGTGATCCCCAAAGGCGATCAGGATGGACTTTGCCGGGCAATCCGCGAATTGTGCCAGCAAAGCGCGGCTTTACAGCAAAACTGTCTGAACCGCAGTAAAGCATTTGATTGCAACGATACCTACCGCGCATATCTCTCCCTGTATAAGGAGCTGTGCCCATGAACCTTCTGATGATGACGATTTACTATCCTGATGAATGCTATGATACGGTTGCTGCTCTGAGCAAAAATGGTATGCAGAATCAGATCAACAACTATCAGAAAGCCTTTATCGAAGGGATTGAGCATTGTCTGGAAAACGATGAAACGTTACAGATCGTCAATTCTTTACCAGTAGGTATTTATCCGCTGCAATATCGCAAGTGTTTTCTGAAACAAACCAGCTACAACCATGGACGTATTCAGGAATTGGGCGGCATCAACCTGCCATACCTCAAGCAGAAGATGCGCAAAAATCGCGCCGTAAAGAGTCTGAAATCCTGGATCGATGAGTCTCCCGACAATCGAACCGTCCTGGTTTATACCCTGTATTTGCCCTATTTGCAGGCGATTGCGGAAGTAAAAAAACAACACCCCGATTTCAAAGCTGCTGTTATTGTGACGGATTTGCCCAACGAATACGGCTTACCCTCCGGTCGCAAAGGCTTAATGAAAAAACTGGAGCAGCGAATGGGGGAGCAGCAACTGAAACTTTGTCAGCAAATGGACGGTTTTGTACTGTTGACAGAGGCCATGGCCGAGGTGTTGCCCTGCACCGAAAAGCAAACATTGATCATTGAAGGCCTCATTCGTCAGAATGAAAACCAGATGATCGCATCCAGTGCATCAGAAACACCGTTTGAAGTGCTCTACACAGGAACCCTGAGTCCAGACTTAGGCATACAGGAACTTCTGGACGCTTTTGCTGCGATGCCGGATGTGCACCTGCGGATCTGCGGTGGCGGGATCATGGCAGAGCAGGTGCGTGCTTTTGCGGATAAACACGACAACATCCACTACGAAGGATTTGTTCCGCAGGAAAAAGCGCTGGCCCTGCAAGCAAAAGCCAACGCTCTTATCAATCCCCGTTCACCTTCCGGAGTGTTCACCCGTTATTCCTTCCCAAGCAAGACCTTGGAGTACATGCGCTCAGGCAAGCCTGTGCTGTGCTATCAATTGGAAGGTATTCCGCAGGATTACGATGATTACCTGTGCTATATCCCATCTGGCGGATCGCAAGGCATTCAGCAGGCTGTCCGCGACCTGCAAGCCCTTACCCCCGAGGAGAGGGCGAATATCGGTATGAAGGCCCGTTCCTATGTACTGCAGCATAAGAATCCTACGGCGCAATGCAGCAAGCTGGTTCGCTGGCTTCGTTCATTTTGACCAGCTGTGATAATTCCCGGTTTTCCTCTCAGCCTGTTTCATTCGCTCGATCACGGCATCGTACTGACGATGTCGTGTTTTTTGATTCAGTTGCTGATAAGCAGTCGTTGGCATGGTTTGGGGATCGGTACCCATCCTGTCGTGCTGTTTCGAATGGGAACGAACGTAAACTTCTGGCGGGGGAAGGGGTCTGCCCGCCGGTCGGGATGCTTGTGTTTTGCCAGATGGCATTCTCTGCTGTTTCAGATCATTGCTCTGCAGCGATTCTGAATCCGAATAACGGTCCTCAGCAGCTATATAAACGGATTCACGCTTAACGATAGCATTTGGCTGCAATGACTGCTCTGGTTGTTCCTTTTTCTGCGCCTCATTCCAATTGGTGTTGCTTACGTCTGTATAAGGCAGACGGATGGTTTGATACTCCATCCACTTGATCTGCTTCTCTTCGCTGGTCAATGCTGCAAAAGGGGAAACATTCTTTGCCATCAAAAACTCTCCTTTCCACTATTCCTTGCTACAGGATATGGAAAGGAGAGAAAAGGGTGACGAAATAATCAGCCGCGCATCTGGCAAAGTTCAGCAGCAATGGCAGCACCAAGGCGTGCGTTGTTCAACACCAGCTTGATATTGGCTTCCAAGGAACGGCCTTCCGTCAGGGTTTTGATCTTATCCAGCAGGAAAGGCGTGATCTCCTTGCCCTTGATGCCTAATTCGTTTGCCATATTGACTGCAGTATCGATCTGGGAAGCCATCTCTTCTTCATTCATGGCATAGGCTTCAGGAATGGGATTGGCGACCAGCAAACCACCGTTCAAACCGCAAGTTTCCTTTACGTAGATAGAAGCGGCGATTTCTTTGGCAGTATCCATGCGATAATCCACCTTGAAACCGCTCTTGCGGCAATAGAAGGCAGGCAGTTCTTCCGTACCATAGCCAATTACGGTTACGCCCTTGGTTTCCAGATATTCAAGGGTCAAGCCAAGATCAAGAATGGACTTTGCACCCGCGCATACGACCGTCACATCCGTCTGTGCCAACTCTTCCAGATCGGCAGAAATATCCATGGTGGTTTCTGCGCCACGATGCACGCCACCAATACCGCCCGTAGCAAATACCTTGATGCCAGCAAGGGCTGCACCGATCATGGTTGTGGCCACTGTGGTAGCGCCATCCTCACCGCGGGAAAGAAGCACAGGCAGGTCACGACGGCTTGCTTTAATCACCTGCAAACCCTTTTTGCCAAGATACTCGATTTGATCAGCAGAGATACCAACAGAGATCTTGCCGCCAATAATCGCAATGGTAGCAGGGATTGCGCCGCTTTCACGAACAGTTTTTTCAACCAGCAGAGCGGTTTCCACATTCTGAGGGTAGGGCATCCCGTGAGAAATAATCGTGGACTCAAGTGCAACAACCGGCTTATTGGCAGCCAAAGCTTCTTTTATCTCATCAGAAATCCAGAGGTAATCGTTCAGATTCATTTTCATTTCCAAGCCCCTCCTTGATATTGCTGTAAAGTATCCGTCAATTGCTGACGGTTAACTGTCTGGGATACAGCGGATTGCGATGCCGCACAAATCCGTGCCATTGCCAATCCGTGCCGGAGTACCTCTGTAACGTTCTGCTTTTCTGTAAGAGCCAGTAAAGCTCCTGCGAAAAAGGCATCTCCGCAGCCACTGGTATTAAGCGTATCACCAGGCATCAACGGCATGGTATAAGCTTCTTCTGCGGCAGAAACATAGGCACCTGACCCGCCAAGGGTGATGATTACCCGCTGAACCCCTTTCCGATGAAGGACTTCTGCTGCCATTGCCACATCATCATCTGTATGAATATCAACGCCGGAAACTACCGCTGCTTCCGTGCGGTTGGCTTTCAAACAGAATAAATCTTTCAAGCAAGCTTTTACCCTTTCAGCCTTTGGGGTTGAAACGCAGTCGATACATAGCTTGTTTCCGTAATGCTGTGACAAAAACAGAAGTGTATCCTGCGTCAGATTAGCATCTGCCACCACCAGAGAAGCATCCTGAAGAATCTGACCATATTGCTGTAAGTATGCAGGAGCAATCTGATCGCAAATCTTCATATCGGATACAGCTACTGCAATATCCCCATCATTTTGGTTGATACACATATACACAGAAGTGGAAAGATGGGGGAGACGCAGCGCATGGGAAAGGTCAAGTCCTACTTCTTGTGCCTGCTGTATAATAGCATCGCCAAATGCATCACGCCCTAAGGCAGTCAGCATCTTGGTCTGGACGCCAAGCCTTGCAAGGTTTTCTGCGATATTTCTCCCCACGCCCCCTGGGGTTGTAAAAACACTGCCTGGGTTGGAATCTGCTGATATCAATGGCTGATAAGGGGTTGCATAAATATCAAAATTACATCCTCCGACAACCGCGATATGCGTTGGAAATGCAATGCTCATAGGTTCCCCCTGATCAGAACATACGATAGAGAGAAACCACCTTACCCAGAATGGTTACCTCAGGAACAATGATCGGCTCCATGGTGCAATTCTCGGGCTGGAGACGGAAATGACCATTTTCTTTATAGAACCGCTTTACAGTGGCATCATCTTCGATCATCGCAACGACAATTTCACCGTTATAGGCTGTTGCCTGCTTGCGTACGACCACATAGTCGCCATCCATGATACCGGCTTCGATCATGCTTTCGCCGCAAACAGACAGCACATAATGATCTCCTTCGCCGATCATGGACTTGGGCAAAGAGATATAGTCTTCAATATTTTCAATGGCAGTAATAGGCGCGCCAGCGGTAACCTTACCCACAATGGGCACTTCCACCATATCCATTTTGTACTTTTTATGGTCGTCCGGAACCGTGATGGCTCTGGGTCGCATTGAGGTGCGGTTCAGAAGACCTTTCTTTTCAAGCCGCACCAAATGCCCATGTACGGTGGAAGTACTTTTGAGGCCTGTTGCTTCGCAAATCTCACGTACAGAAGGCGGATAGCCGTTGATTTGAGAAGAAGTTTCAATATATTCAAGGATTTTTGCCTGAGTGTCATTCTTCCTACCAGCCATGGCAAAAGCCTCCTTCTATAGATTCTATCTTAGTATACCTTATCCAGCTGTGTTTTGCAACGATTTGCGAACAAATGTTTTGATTTATTATCAGTTTTCTTCTTCATTTGATTCTTTATGTTCCGGAACCGTTGGTAAATAAACATTTTTCGCCGCTTCACGCCTGCGCTTGTCGCTGATGGCAGCATAATGCTTACGAGTCGTATTTACATCAGAATGACCAAGAGCATCCGCAACCAGATAAATATCCTCTGTTTCATTGTACAGTCTGGTTGCGTATGTACTGCGCAGTTTATGGGGACTCATTCTTTTTTTGAGCGGAACAGCAATGGAGCAGTATTTTTTAACCATCAATTGCACTGCACGCTGTCCGATCCGCTTGCGCTGCAAAGATAGAAACAATGCATTTCGATGCTCTGGAAGCGCTTCGATCTTTTTTCGTTCATCCAGATAGTTTTTCAATGCTTGTGCCACTTCAGGTGGATAGTACAGAATCACCTGATTTCCTCCCTTACGGGTAACCAGTACAGCATTGAGGTGAAAATCCAGATCATCCAAATCAATTCCAACGCATTCACTAACACGGATTCCCGTTCCAAGAAACAGCATCAGAATGGCAATGTCACGGGTTCGGGTCAGCTGATGATATTTTTTCTGACGTTCTGTCAGTTCTTCACCTTCGCTGACCGTTTCAAGAAGCCGTTCCACTTCATCGTTGATCAGATACAGGATGGGCTTTTCGTGAAGCTTGGGCAGGGATACCAACGCTGCGATATTTCCCGGAATGCGTTCTTCCTTGAACAGAAAATCGAAAAAGGAGCGCAGGGATGAAAGCTTGCGCATCACGCCACATTCATGGTTACGCAGTATCTTTTGTTCATCTCCAGCGGTTTCCTTCATATACAAGGTCAGATAATCAGAATAACCACGTAAATCCTTTGCTGAGATCTGTGCGAAGTCTTCATCCGTCCATTCTCGCGGCATTTTGTCGGCAAAATAGGGGATTTCCTTGCAAGCGTATTCGCAAAACGTGCCAAAATCGATCGTATAGGCCATTCGGGTCAATGGACTGGTAGTCATTGTAATACTATTGATAAAGTCTGTACAGGCTACCGGCAATTCCAACAGCATTTGTCTGGTGCGTTCGGTTCGTTCATCGGCAAGCTGCTCATAATAGTGGGTATTTGCCATATTCTGGCCTCACTTTACTATTCTATATCAAACTATTCGTAAAAGTATTCTTTAGCGAATAGTTTATAACAATTATAGCATAAGAAATACACTAAAGTCAAGCAAATTCAAGGCTTTTCAAACTTTTCGCGATGCAAAAAACCTGCAATATCTGTATGTATTGCAGGTTTTTCTCGAACATTGATTCACTTTTCAGAATGTAGCTCAGGCTTTTGTTTCAGCTGAAGATGCGACCGGAGCAGGTTTGATTTCTTCTTCTGATTCTTCCCCATTCATGCGACGGTATTCTTTTATCGCAGAAGTCGCCAATTCATCGCACCGGATATTCAGCGGATCATCCGCATGGCCCTTCACTTTATGAAACGTGACATCATGCTTCTTGACACGAATGATCTGTAATAGCAGTTTCCAAAGATCGCTGTTCTCTACCGGTTGTTTTTTGCTGTTGATCCAACCGTTCTTCTGCCAGTTGTCGATCCAATGATCGTTGAAAGCATTCACCGTATAGGCAGAATCCGAATATACTTCTACCCTGCAGGGTTCTTTCAGCGCGCCCAGACCGCTGATTACAGCAAAGATCTCCATACGGTTATTGGTTGTGGAAGGCATATGACCAGACAATTCCTTGGTTTTTCCTTGAAAGGACAGAACACAACCCCATCCGCCGGGACCCGGATTGCCGGAACATGCGCCATCTGTATACAACAATACCGTTTTCTTGGGCTTGATTTCACTCATGACATTGTTCCTTTCGCTGATTACTTTGCAGTCATTTCCCGGTTGCGGTTGGCGGCAGCTTCCATAGCTGCCATAACGCTGGCTTCAAAGCCTGTGTCCTTCAACGCTTCAACAGCAGCAATGGTGGTTCCTGCAGGAGAACATACATCATCCCGAAGCTTGCAGGGATGTTCTCCAGTCTCCAGTACCATCTTTGCAGAACCCAGTACAGCCTGTGCGGCTGCTTGCACAGCCATCGCACGAGGCATTCCCTGTTTAACAGCGCCAAGAGCCATCGCATCGATCAAAGTATAGATGTACGCCGGGCTGCTTCCGCTGACAGCGATCACTGCATCAAATAAACGTTCTGGCACAACCGCAGACGTACCAAGACAATCAAACAACTGTTTCGCCCAGTCCAGCCATTCCTTCGAAAACGTCGTTTCTTCGCAAAGAGCAGTATAGCCTTCCCCCACCAATGCCGGTGTGTTTGGCATAACACGGAGCACCATGGCGCCATGGTGCTCTCCCAGGCCATTATTCAACATTTCCACTGACCAGCCAGCTGCGATCGAAATGATGGCTTTGCCGGCAACTGCCGACTTGATTTCCTCCAAAACGCCAGCCAGAAAAACCGGTTTCACGCCGAGCAGGATGCAATCTACCTGCTGTGCCAATGCCAGATTATTCTCAGCAACGATAATGCCTGGATATTGATTGGACATTTTCTCTGTCTGCGCAGCGATCACATCATAAACAATAACATCCTCTGAGGCAATAAAACCTTTGTTTAAAGCGGATTTCAGGATAGTGCCACCCATATTACCCGCGCCGATCAAGCCAAATCTCAAACGCTCTCCCCCATTCTTCGCAAAAGAGCCGAACGGGAAACTCCGCGTTCGGCTCCTATATTCCTTTTTAATGAATTACTCAGCCTTCGGTACTGCGTAATCATTTTTGGTCGTACCAACCTTGGCATTGGCATCTCGCACATGTTTGCGAACATGCATGTTGATGGCCTTTTTGGGACACTTCTTGGCGCATTCACCGCAACCGGTACATGCTTCGTTTACTTCATGCACCTGCTTCAGTTCGCCGGAAATGGCCTCAAACTTACAGGTGCGCTTACAAATGGTGCAGCCAATGCATAGATCACGATCAATCTCAGCGATCTGGCGGTTATCGAAATCGCCCCAGATAGCACCGGTGGGACATTCTTCCGCGCACATCATGCAGCCCACGCACTTGCTCATATCGAATACAGGCAAATGGTTGACCATGGTAATGGCACCGAACTTACAGGCATTCGCGCAGTGTTCACAGCCGATGCAGCCAATCTTGCAGTTATCGCTGACCAAGAACCCTTCCTCAGCAGCGCGGCACAGCAGACGAACCGGCACCGTTTCGGGCTGGAGGCTCAAAACACTCTTGGGGCAGGCATTCACGCAGGCACCGCAGCTTTGGCACTTATCGGGATCCACCTTGGCAATGCCGGTGTAGGGGTCGATATGGATCGCATCAAACTGACAGACACGAACACAGGTACCAAGCCCCAGACAGGCATACTTACAGGAACGGTTGCCGTCATTCACCAAAGAAGCAGCCACACAATCCTGAATGCCATGGTAAGGGAACTTACTGCGGCAGCGCTCGCTGCTACCCTGACAAACCACGGTAGCAACGTTGCGCACCTGATCCGGCAAGTCTTCCACGCCCATGATCTCAGCAATCTGATCCGCAACCGGCTGACCACCTACGGGACAAGCACTGATGGGGGCGCGATTTTCCACAATGGCATCCGCCAATGCATCGCAACCTGCAAAGCCGCAGCCGCCACAATTGGCGCCCGGCAGGCATGCACGGACAGCATCACGCTGAGGATTGGCTGGAATCTCAAATACTTTATTGGCTACCGTCAAAAGCAGACCGCACAGCAGACCCAATACGCCCAACACGGCAGCAGCAATCAAAATCGCACTCATACTATACTCTCCTTTCCCCTATTACAGCAGTCCGGAGAAGCCCTGAAACGCCAGAGCCATCAAACCGGCAGTAATCAGCGCGCCGGGGAAACCATTCATCCACTTCGGCATATTGCTGACCGCCAGCCGCTCGCGAATGCTGGCAAACAATACGATTGCCAGTGTGAAACCCAATGCGCCGCTGATACCATTCACAACAGATTCGATCAGGTTATAGCCCTCACGAACATTGAGCAGCGCAACACCCAGTACAGCACAGTTGGTGGTGATCAGCGGAAGATAGACACCCAGCGCCTGATAAAGAGACGCAGAGATCTTCTTCAGAGCAATTTCTACCACCTGTACCAGCATGGCGATCACCAGAATAAAGGCGATTGTCTGCATATATTCCAAATTGAAGGGAATCAGCAGATAGGTCTGGATGAAATAGGTGATCAGAGATGCCAACGCCATAACGAAGGTAACAGCCATACCCATGCCCAGCGCTGTTTCAGTCTTTTTCGAAACACCAAGGAAGGGACAGATACCGAGGAACTGCGACATAACGAAGTTGTTGACAAGCACGCCGCCAACAATGATCAGCAACAGATTGCTCACAGAATCTCCTCCTCCTTTTCAGCCTTGCGGCGTTCGGTGTACTGCACAAATGCATTCACAGCCAGCAGTAACAGCCCAAGGAACAGGAAGCCGCCGCTGGGACTGGTGGCGATCGCCATGGGTTGATAGCCTTCCGGCATGATCTGAATGCCGAACCAGCAGCCGGTACCGATGATCTCACGCACAGAGGACAGCAGCACCAACGCTCCTGTGAAGCCAAGTCCCATGCCCAGACCATCCGCAATGGACGGCAGTACCGGATTCTTGGAGGCGAAAGATTCCGCACGGGCGAAGATGATGCAGTTTACCACGATCAACGGGATGTAGATACCCAACGTGCTGGACAATGCGGGCAGAAAAGCCTTGATCATCAGGTCAATGATGGTAACAAATGTAGCGATAACCACAACAAAACTTGGGATACGCACTTTTTCAGGAATGATATTACGCAGAAGGGAAACCACCAAATTGGAGAAAACCAGCACAAATGTTGTAGCCAGCCCCATACCGAGACCGCTGGAAGCTGCCTTGGTAATCGCCAGTGTAGGACACATGCCCAGCAGGAGACGGAAAGTGGGGTTTTCATTCAGCAAGCCGTTGGTGAAAACCTTGATCAAGCGATTGTTCTTCATGCTTTGGCAGCTCCTTTCTCTTGTTTGGTGTAGCCAAAGGGCTTGCGGACAGTATAGCGGTCAATCAAAGGCGTCAGAACATTCATGAACAGGATCGCAAAGGAGCAGCCTTCAGGATAGCCTGCGTTGAAGAAACGGATCACATACAAAATGACAGCGCATCCAATACCCATGATCACACGGCCCCACTTGCTGATGGGAGAGGTGACATAGTCAGTTGCCATGAAGAACGCGCCAAGGATCAAACCGCCGCTGAGCAGCTGATACAGTGCATTCTGGGAACCGGATTCCGGAGAGTAGATCACACCGGTGTGGATCCAGAACAGGATGAAGGCCGTTACAATAAAGCTGACCGGAATCCGCCAATCGATCACCCGGCGGAAAATCAAGTACAGACCGCCCAACAGCAGCGTCAGCTTGCAGGTTTCACCCAACATGCCGGGAATATTACCGCTGAACAGATCCCACAGGGAGTACTGACCGGGTTCCGCACTGGCGCTGAGAGGAGTAGCCACAGAAGTAGCTTCCACAGTGGTGGAAGTTGCGGACGCTGTGGTCTCCACAGCAGGAGTGGAAGAAGCAGTGGCTTCGGTTGTGGTTTCAGTGGTGGCAGCGGCAGTTGCCTCGGTTGTGGCTTCCACTACAGGAGCAGCGGTTTCGCCGGTAGCGGCTGTTGTTGCTTCGGTGGTGGCTTCGGCTACAGGTGCAGCTTCCTCGGCGGGAGCAGCGGTTTCGCCGGTAGCGGCTGCTGTTGCTTCGGTGGTGGCTTCGGCTACAGGAGCAGCTTCCTCGGCGGGAGCAGCGGCTTCGCCAGTAGCGGCAGCGGTGGCTTCGGTAGTGGCTTCGGCTACAGGTGCAGCTTCCTCTGCGGGAGCAGCAACTTCGCCAGTAGCAGCTGCAGTTGCCTCGGTGGTAGCTTCGGCTACAGGTGCGGCTTCCTCGGCGGGAGCAGCGGTTTCGCCGGTAGCGGCTGCGGTTGCCTCGGTGGTGGCTTCGGCTACAGGTGCAGCTTCCTCGGCGGGAGCAGCGGTTTCACCAGTAGCGGCTGCGGTTGCTTCGGTAGTGGCTTCGGCTACAGGTGCAGCTTCCTCAGCGGGAGCAGCGGCTTCGCCAGTAGCGGCTGCGGTTGCTTCGGTAGTGGCCTCGGTTTCAACCGTTTCTACCACAGCAACAGGAGTAGCGGTGACAGCCTTCAAAGAGGCATCCAGACCAAAGATCTGTCCAGCCTGAGGCATCACATTGGCAGCCATCAGAACGGTCCAGCTAAGCATCAAAATCGTACGGGCCGCCAAAGCAGGGTTAATAAAGTTCTGACCAATGCCGCCAAAAATCTGCTTTACCAGAACGATGGCGATGACGGAGCCGATCAGTCCCATCCACCACGGAGCAGAAGCAGGCATATTAAAGGCCAACAGCAAACCGGTAACTACAGCGCTCAAGTCGCCTACGGTACTGGTCTGATGGGTCATTTTCTGATAAGCCCACTCAGAAATCACGCAGCCCAGTACGCAGGTAATGATTACAGACAGAGCAGGTGCGCCGAAATACCATACTGCAGCAAGCGCAGTGGGCAGCAAAGCAATGATCACATCCAGCATGATCGTGCGGGTGCTGGTTTTGGTATTGCGCAAAAACGGCGAAGGAGCAACAATCAGCTTCTTTTGCATCTTATTACTCTCCTTTCTTGGCCGCTTCGATCTTGCGGCGCTGGGTGATAATCTTCTTAGCCACACGGCAACTCTGGGTCAGATTGCGCTTAGCGGGGCAGCTGAAAGAACATACGCCGCACTCAATGCAATTCATAACGCCAGCCGCTTCGGCCTGTTCGTACATATCCTTGCGAGAATAACGATCGATCGTGGCAGGAGACAGCTTCATCGGGCAGGCTTCCACGCAGCGTCCGCAACGGATGCAGGCAGATTCCTTGACCAGCGCATTGACGGTTTCCAATGCGACGATGCCGCTGCATCCCTTGGTGATCGGAATATCCTCACGGCTGATCGCCATGCCCATCATGGGTCCACCATAGATCAACATGCGGGTATTGGGCAGAATGCCCTCAGAGGTATCCAGCAGCCATTCCACAGGAGCGCCGATGCGAACCAGATAATTAGCAGGTTTCTGTACGTTTCCGCCGACGGTGACAACGCGATCCACCACCGGGCGGCCTTCGTACACAGCGCGATACAGCGCATAGCAGGTACCAACGTTCATTACGATAGCGCCCACATCCAAAGGCAGCTTGCCATTGGGGACTTTGCGGCGTGTCAGGGCATATACCAGCTGTTTTTCACCGCCCTGAGGATACTTCACCTTCAGGCCGACAGCATCGGCGTTTTCGCATACCTCGCAAGCCTTCTTCATTTCCTCAATGGCATCGGGCTTGTTGTTTTCGATGCCGACCAGCACGCGGTCGATTCCCAGTGCTTTCTGCACAAGGCGGGCGCCCTTCATAATCTCCTGTGCATGTTCCACCATCAAACGATGGTCGGCAGACAGATATGGCTCGCACTCTGCGCCGTTGAGCACCAGTGTATCCACATGCTTGTCCGCAGGTACTGCTACTTTCACAGCAGTGGGGAATGTGGCGCCGCCCATGCCTACGATGCCCATTTCACGGGCCAGCTTGGACAGTTCGTCCGCAGACAGGTTTTCAGGATCTGCCACAGGGATCAACTCCACCCATGTATCCTGAAAATCGTTATCGATAATAACGCTCATCTGCTGGGTACCATTGGCAGTGATACAGGGGATGCAGTCCACCACGGTACCTGAAACAGACGCATGCACAGCAGCACTGACAAAGCCGCCGGGCTCGCCGATCTTTTGGCCTACCTTCACCTTATCGCCCTTCTGGACAAGGGGCTTGCAGGGCGCGCCGATATGCTGCTGCAGCGGAATGGCGACGCGGGATGGCAGCGGTGCTTCCATGATGGCCAACCCAGCAGTGACTACCTTTCCCCCATTCCCTTCGTGCGGATGGATACCGCCAGGAAAGTTGAATACAGAACTCATAGGTGATCGTCCTTCCTGTAAACTGATTAGATTACGGTCAAAACCTGTTTCGTTTAGTATAACACAATTATGCACTGCCGAAAAGCATTGTTATTTTTTCGTCATACCCCGATGATCATTTTGGCAATTTTCGCTTCCAGTCCCATGCAGCATTTAGAATGGCACGGGCATGGGCATAACCGCTTTCCTGCTGCTCGTTGCTGACACCGATCAATCGCGCCACTTCGCGGATCCGTTCTTCCTTTTCCAATTTGGTAATGGAGGTAAAGGTACGGTCGTTGTGTACATTCTTCTCCACAAAGAACTGGGTATCTGCCATGGCGGCGATCTGCGCCAGATGTGTAACGCACAGCACCTGATGATACCGCGCAATAGATCCCATTTTTTCTGCTACCACCTGAGCAATATGTCCGCTGATACCTGTGTCGATTTCATCGAAGATCATGCAAGGAATGCCCTCGTGGGCTGCGCCGGCTGCTTTCATGGCAAGCATCAGACGGGACAATTCACCACCGGAGGCGGTTTTATCCAATGGTTTCAAGGGTTCGCCCGGGTTGGGCGCAATATAGAATACCACATGATCGTCGCCTTCGACAGTGGGAATTCTTTTCACATCGGGGCCCGGCTGCTCAAACACGCAGGCAAAGCGTGTGTTTTGCATACCAAGATCGCTCAGCTCCTGCTCCATGGTTTTCTCCAGCTGCTCAGCCAAGGCCTTGCGGGCGGCAGTCAACTGGGCGGCTTCCTGACGGTATACGAGAAGTTTTTGCTTATAGTCCGCTTCAGCACGCTTCAGGCGATCTTCCATACTGCCAAGGCGGCTCAATTCATCCCGAATGTCCTCATGATGAGTGACCAGTTCGTCTGCCGTCATGCCATAGCGCCGTTCCAGCTTGCGGATCAGATCAAGCCGTTCCAGAACTTCTTCGTTACGCTCCGGGTCAAAGCTTTCCTTCTCCAAAATATCCCGAAGCTCCAGACCGATCTCTTCCAGTTCGTAATAGGCAGCGTTCATCCGGTTCATCAGCGCCGCATACCGGGGGTCCAGACCCTCGATCGCTCGCATCCCATCGGCAGCCGAACGCAGTTTGTTCATGGCGCTTTGTTCCCGTCCCCCTGCGTAGGTTTCCGTATAGGCATTCCGAACAGCAATATCGATCTTCTCTGCCCCGGCGAAACGATCACGTTCAACGGACAATTTGTCAGCTTCACCAATACTGAGCTGTGCGGCATCCAGTTCCTTTACGCGGCTGGTTAGATACTCAGTGCGTTCGGCGCGCTGTGCATTCTCCTTGCGCAGGGCAGCGAATTTGGTGCTGCTCTCCTTCCAGATACGGAAGGCTTCCGCAGTTTTGTGCTTTTGATCAATGAACGAAGCATCACCGAAAGAATCCAGAAAGGCCATATGTTTCTTGCCATCCAGCAGACTCTGATGCTCGTGCTGACCATGCACATCCACCAACAGCTCGGAAAGACTTCTAAGGAATGTAAGCGGCACGATGGTTCCACATACGCGGCACACGTTACGCTCTCCGTGGGTGATCTCCCGATAGATGCTCAGCAGCTCCCCTTCCGCTTCCAATTGCTGCTCCGCAAGGAGTTGCTTTACTTTGTCAAGACCGGTAATGTCGATCAGGGCCTCAACGGATGCCCTGTCGCACCCCGAACGGATCAATCCTCGGTCAGCCCGTTCACCCAGTACCAGATTGATGCTGTCAATCAGGATGGATTTACCGGCGCCGGTTTCACCGCTGAGTACCTGCATGCCCGGAGTGAATTCAATTTGTAGATTTTCAATCAGCGCAATATTGCGCACGGTCATGGACACCAGCATGGTATCGCACTATCCTTTCTTCGCTTAGCGATGAATCATGGCATTGAGCCGCTCCAATACCCCAGAAACTTCCTCTATGCTGCGCACGATCAACAGAATGGTATTGTCACCGGCGATGGTGCCGAGAATCTCAGGCCAACGCATGCTGTCAATGGCCTCAGCGGCAATGTTGGCGCTGGCAGAAATGGTTTTCAAAATGATCTGGTTGTAGGCGCTGGTCATGCTCAGTACGGTGTCGCTGAACATGCGAATCAGGCGTTCATTGATGCTGCTGTCCGCATTATCTGCCAAAGCATAGCGATAGCTTCCGGTGGAGGACTGCACCTTGATCAGCTTCATTTCTTTGATATCGCGGGATACGGTTGCCTGCGTTACCCGAAAACCAAGTTTTCCAAGTTCTTCCGCCAGTTCCTCCTGCGTTTCCACAGCCTGATTGTTAATGATCTCCAAGATAGCGACTTGTCGAGAACTTTTCATATATGCCTCCTGCTTAATGACTCCATTCAGCCAGTTTGATGCGTATGGTGGAGAAGAAATCGTTAGGATTCAGATGAATCAATCGGGCGGATTGCTCAGAACGGGTAATCAACAGCTTTTTCCCGGATGAGAGGAATACCGCCTGTTGACCGTCCACATCCACCTGTGCGGTGTGGTTATAGTTGTCATCCAGCTCGATGGTAATGGTTTGTGTGGAGGAAGTGACCACCGGGCGGTGTTGCAGGGAATGGCAGCAGATGGGGGTTACAATGATGCATTCCAGCCTTGGATGAACAATGGGGCCGCCTGCTGACAGAGAATATCCTGTGGAACCAGTGGGAGTGGAAAGAATCAGACCGTCGCCGATATACGGATCCAGCTTCTCCCCTTCCACCGAAACCTTCAGACCGATCAGACGGGCATACCCGCCGCGATTGAGAACAATGTCATTGAGTGCATGAAAATGCTGATCACCAATGCTGGCTTTCAGCAGCATACGGTCTTCAATCGTGAACCGATCCTCAGCCAAACAGCGGCATGCATCCGGTACCTGTTCCCATTCCACCTCTGACAGAAAACCCACCGTGCCCAGATTGACGCCTAGCAGCGGCAAGGAATGCTTCATTGCCATTTTGTTGGCGCGCAAAAAGGTACCATCTCCGCCAATGGCAAGGATAGCATCGCAACCACAGGGCTCCTGTGCATAGGCAAGAGCAGGGCATAACTCCTTCATAACAGAAGAAAGCCAGGGTTCAGCGATCGGCTCAAGCCCTGACTTCCACATTGCTTCCACCACCTGTTGAATGATGGAAACTGTATCCGGCTTGCGCTGATGCATGACAAGATAGATCTTTTTCATGATCCTACCGCCTTTCAACAGCAGTATAGCACAAACCGCATAAATATACAACCATGTATAAAACAAAATATGCGAATTTCTGTTCGTATTACTTAGCCAGCGTCTTATGCGCCGCCTCTACCGTGGTAGCAATCAGCTCAGCGGACACCGCTTCCCCATCGCCCGGCAACAATTCAGTGATGTATTCAATATTGCCTTCTGGACCCGTAATGGGCGAGAAATCAAGCTGCGCCATGCGGTAACCGATCTCCGGAACAAAATCAGCAATGTTCTGGATCACCTGACGATGCACAGCCGGATCGCGCACAACGCCTTTTTTGCCCACATGCTCACGTCCGGCCTCAAACTGAGGTTTGATGAGAATATAGAAGCGTCCCTTACCATCCATCAGTTGCGCAGCAGTGGGCAGGATCAGTTTCACAGAGATGAAGGAAACATCCATTACCGTTACATCTGGTACGCAGGGGATCTCCTCGTGGGTCAGATAGCGGGCATTGGTGCGCTCCATCACGGTGACTCGTTCGTCATTGCGAATTTTCCAATCCAGCTGACCATACCCCACATCGATGGCATAAACGTGCTTTGCGCCATTCTGCAAAAGAACATCCGTAAAACCGCCGGTGGCAGCGCCAATATCCATGCATACAGCATCCGTTACATCTGCTTGAAACACCCGGAGGGCTTTATCCAGCTTCAATGCGCCACGGCCCACAAAAGGATGACTGTGACCACGAACGATCAGTTCTGCGCCTTCCTCGATCTTTTCGGAAGCTTTCAGGATCTTCTGTTCCTTCAAATAGACCTGACCCGCCATAATCAACGCCTGTGCTTTTTCACGGCTGGGCGCAAGACCAAGACGCACCAACGCCAAATCAGCGCGCAGTTTTTCAGCCATTGGATCTATCCTCCTTGGTCATTGCATGCAAAACGCGCTTCACAAGTGTGTTGTCATCCAATTCAACATCTTCCAGCAGATGCTGATGGTCGCCGTGCTGCACAAAGCAATCTGCTACACCGATCGGAATGATTTGTGCGTTTGCGCTGCTTAATGCTGCATATTCCAGCACGGCGCTACCAAAACCGCCCGCCACAACATGCTCTTCCAACGTGAAGACAGGCTTTCCTTCAGCAAACAGCTTGTCCAGGCAGGCTGTATCCAGAGGCTTAATCGTAGAGGCGTTAACGACCTGCACTGACAAGCCGTTTTCGTTGAGCTGGGCTGCCACCCGCATTGCTGCTGCTGTCATGCTGCCTACAGACAGAATTGTTGCTTCGGTGCCTTCCACAAGTGTTTCCCACTTACCAATTGCGAAGGTATCGACAGAAGCTCCATCCGGCAAAACCACCGCCGACTTGGGATAGCGGATCGCGCAGGGAGCGTTCCATTCGTAAGCTGCTTTCACAGCCAAGCGGAGTTCCTGTTCGTCTGCCGGGGCGATCAGCGTCAATCCCGGAATATGGCGCAGGAACGCCATGTCGAACAGGCCCTGATGGGATTGACCATCCTCGTTGGAGATCCCCGCGCGGTCGATCATGAAAGTGACAGGCAAATTCTGAATGCATACATCATGCAGCACCTGATCATAGCCACGTTGAAGGAAGGTGGAGTAAACAAAGAAGAAGGGTTTCAAACCGCCGGAAGCCATACCGGCACATAAAGTGACCGCGTGTTCTTCTGCGATGCCCACATCGTCAAACTGGTCAGGATGTGCTTTGGCAAAAGCAGCGGTTCCTGTGCCCAGAGGCATGGCGGCAGTAATAACGCGGATCCGTTCATCGGTATCTGCCAGTTTGATGAGTTCTTCGTTTGCAATCGCGCCGTTGCTTTTGGCGGAGGAATTGGCAGACTTACCGCTTTCAATCAGGAATGGCGGCGTACCGTGGAACTCCTCCGGTTTCTTCTCTGCGCTCATGTATCCGTAGCCCTTCTTGGTCAGGCAATGGATCAGAACCGGTTCATCCATTTCCTTGGCAAGGGTCAGCATGCGTTCCACTTCACTCAGATCGTTGCCATTGATGGGGCCCAAATAGCGGAAGCCCAGCGCAGAAAAGAAGCCGTCATCCACCACAAGGCTCTTGATCATTTCTTTACCGCTGTGGATGATGTTGTACAATCCCTTGCCGATCAGCGGCAGATTTTGTAAGCGATGCTTCACCTGCTTTTTGGTAACGATCCAGCCAGTGGATGAGCGCAACCTGGACAGATAGCGGCTCAGCGCGCCAACATTCTCCGCAATGGACATTTCATTATCATTGAGAAGAACAATCATCCGGGTACGGCTATTGCCGCAATCGTTCAGCGCTTCATAGCACATGCCGCCGGTCAGAGCCCCATCACCCACCACAGCGACCACGTGATGCTTCTGTTTCAAAGCGTCACGGGCACGGGCAAAGCCAAGCGCAGCGGATAAGGCCGTGGATGCGTGACCTGCTTCAAAACAGTCATATTCACTTTCGTTGTGACGTGGAAAGCCCGAAATGCCGCCATAAGTGCGCAGGGTATCAAAGGTGGAAAAACGCCCTGTGAGCAGTTTATGGGTGTAGGTTTGATGCCCCACATCGAAGATCAGTTTATCTTCCGGTGCATGAAATACCCGATGCAGTGCCATGGTGATCTCCACAATACCAAGATTGGATGCCAGGTGACCACCATTGACAGACACCGTTTGTATGATTTTGGTGCGGATATCATCAGCCAGCGACTCACATTCATCAATGGTCAACTGGCGAATATCCTCCGGACTTGTGATATTGGATAGCTCGATCATGTAATCCCTCGCGCTTTAGTGCAGTTTTGCTCCATTCTTGGGACCAGCCTTGCCGCCCAGAGAGATACCAGCCAAAATATCGGAGGTATATGCATAGTTGCAGTCATCCTTATCCTGCTGCGCTTCCATGGCGCAGCGAACCATTTCGTCGATCAGCTGGCTGTAAGGCATACCGCAGGGTTCCCACAGATAGAAAGCCAGAGAACCGGGGATGGTGTTGATTTCAGTGATGTACAGCTGCTGGCTTTCGGAATCGAACATGAAGTCGATACGCACAACGCCCTTGCAGTCCAGTGCCACGAACATATCCTTGGACAATTGCTGAATCTGCTGGTACAGTTCCGGCTCAATGGGCGCAGGCAGCACGCGTTTGAGGGAGGCCATACCCTTTGTGGAGTTGCCACCAGCGCCGTACTTATCCATGAAAGACAGCAGATCGCCGCCGGAGATGGGCATTTCGATCTCACTGGCACGCACGTTGCCATTATAGCCCAGCACGGAGCAATTCAGTTCCAGCGGATCATTGAGACCTTTCTCGGCAAGCACCTTGCGGTCAAACTCAAAGCCCAGTTCAAAGGCAGCCTTCAATTCTTCCCGGTTGGTGGCCTTGCTGACACCGATGGAAGAACCCAGCAAAGCAGGTTTGATGAATACCGGATAACCGATTTCCTTCTCCACGCTGTCCATCAGGGCTTCCGGATCCTGTTCCCATTGTGCGCGCAGACAGGCGATGCCCGGCAGTACAGGGAAGCCGCAACCCTTGAAGAACTGCTTCATATATACCTTATCCATGCCGATGGCAGAAGCGCCGATACCAGAGGAAGCATATGGGATATTGCACAGTTCCATCAAGCCCTGAATGCTGCCATCCTCGCCATGCATACCATGGAATACGGGAATCACGCAGTCCAGACGGGCAGCCACTACCTGACGATCCTTGGCAAACAAGCCCTTGCCCTGCTCCATGTAAGTCAGCGCGCCGGAACCGGCGGTCACATCCAGCTGTACCTGCTGGATACCCTTGCGGTTCTCATCGAAAGGCGTATAGGTGGAAATCTCCAGCAGGGGCTCGCCGGTGAACCACTCCCCTTTTTTGCTGATATACACCGGGATCACATCGTATTTTTCCCGATCCACAGAACGCATCAGCTGCACGGCGCTAATAATGGATACCTCATGCTCGCAGGTGCGGCTGCCAAAAAGAACACCCAGTTGAATTTTGCTCATAATGCTATTCCTCCGAAGTAATCAGGCTTCCTGATAATGATCTGGCAAATCGTTCTCATACAAAACGGTATCGCCGGGATGTACAATGCTATGCAGAAGCTTGGTAGAATCATCCAGGCTGTCCACACGGTGAATATTCGCGGGATCAAATCCGCTTTCCTTCAGGCCTTCCAGAATGGGGGTTGCGCGGTTTTTGCCGATAATAATCGCAATATCAGCGCAATCCTTCATCTGGGTGCCAAAGATTCGGTTGTATTCCGCTTCCCTATCGCCCAATTCCACCATGCCGGGAGTGATGATGATGCGCCGCTGCGGGAACTGACGGAGCACTTCCAGCGCTGCCTTCGCGCCCACAGGATTGGAGTTGAAAGCGTCGTTGATGATGGTAAAGCCACCGGCATTTTTCATCAGTTCCAGACGGTTCTTCACCGGCTGAAGTTTTTCAATACCATGGGCAATCTGCTTCAGGGTCAGCTTCAGATCGCTGGCAACAGCTACCGCCAGCAGTATGTTCTGCACGCTGTGGTCGCCCAGCAGCTTGGTCTGGCACTGAATCTGTCCCTTATTCTTGATGTGCAGCATGAAGGTGGTTCCTTCGGGAGATACCGTCACCTGATCGCACCACACATCGCAGGTATCCGGATTGCGACCGCAAAGCGTCTTGGTTTTGGCGGTCTTGTTGTACATATCCAGACAGTAGCTGCCATCATCATAGAAATAGCTGCGGGAATCCTTCTCTGGCAGCGCGTCGATCAGTTCATATTTGGTCTTTGCCACGCGCTCAATGGTCTTGAAGGTTTCCAGATGCTGAGGACCAACAGAGGTAATGATGCCGATGGTAGGACGCACGAGACGGCACATTTCCTTGATGTCACCCACGTGACGCGCGCCCATCTCACCTACGAAAATCTGATAGCTGGGGGTCAGACGCTCACGAATCGCTCTGGTAACGCCCATGGGCGTGTTGAAGCTGGCAGGCGTGATCAGTGTGGGATACTTCTCGCTGAGGATGGTTCCCAAAATATGCTTGACGGTGGTCTTGCCATAGCTGCCGGTAAGGCCGATGCGGATCAAATTGGGATTGGACAACAGTTTGCGCCGCGCGTCCCTGAAGTACATCTCGCTGATGAGCTTCTCAATGGGCCAAGCCAGCAATCCCGCCAGCGCAACGACTGCGGGCAGGAGCAGAGGCCACAACATGCTGATCAGCTTCCAGCCCCGCAGATGATATACAAGCGCAGCAATGCCCAGTAATACCAGCGCGTACACCACATAGAGCCGCTTGATACGATCGGTGAAAACAAACGGTTTCTTGGCCTTTTTGACCGTCAGCAGCTTGGCAATGACAAAGCCCAGCAGGCAGGCAAGCAGTACAAACAGAGCTGCCAGCAGCCAAAGGATCAGTGAACCACTGCCCTGCTGCCTGTCAGGGCTGGGCAACAGCAGAATCAACAGCGCAGAGGCTGCTGCTGCGCAAACGCCCGGCAGATAGCTGTGCACAGGATTGCGGTTCAGGGTATGGTAGTAACCGGGGAATTGATAGCTTTCCAATTGGAAATAATGGATAATTCCCTTTGCAGCAAAAAAGCAAATGCATGCCGGAATCAGGACGGTAACGATCTGATAAATGGTTTCGTAGTTCATGCGTTGTCACCACCAAAGAAGAACTGTTTTGTAATGATCACAAACCGTTGCCACTCCTCTGCAAACGCAAAATGGCTACGACCTTCAAAAGTGATCAGGGCGGCATCGGGGATGGCGTTTTCCATTTGCTGGCCCATCCAGAGTGGCGTTTCCGTATCGGCGCTGCCCCAGATCAGCAAAGTGGAAGCCTTGATTTTTTCCAGCAGATGCGCCTGATCGTAGTTGATCACCTTCACAAAGGTCTTGCGCATATTTTCATTGAGCTTGATATAGTCAGCAGAGCCATACTTATTGCGCAGCTTGGTTTGCAGCATTTCTGCCACCTTACCCAGCAGGGGAATTTTTTTGCATTTTTCCAGCATCCCATTCATACGCTTGTATTTAGCCTGACGCTTCTTCTGCTCTTCCGTAGGCTGCTTGCGAAGGCCCGCGCCGCCGGTGATGATCAGCTTTTCGATCAGTTCTGGATAGGTGGAAGCCAGCTCAATAGCAACACGCCCGCCAAAAGAATGGGCAACCACATAGATCTTTGAAAACGACAAAGAATCAATCAATGCTTTTACTTGCGCAGCATACTCCGGCACGCCCCAAGGTATGGGCGGTTCTGCGCTCTTGCCATGCCCGGGAAAATCCAGTGCTAATACCGTGCATTGCTTGGTGATTTCTCTTTGCAAAAAGGAGAAGATATTGCCATCGCAGCCCCAGCCGTGGAAAAGAACCACCACAGGTGCATCGGGGCTTTCGCTGCGTTCCAGTTCGTAATGGATGCTGCAATCCAGCAAAGTTGCCTCCAAAGGAAGCACCACCTTTCCCAATCATACCATCTTATTCTAACCTATCTTATGCAAAAAGAAAAGCCAAAAACGCTCACAAAGGGCATTTTCCGCTTTTCTTTTTGTTTGTGCCCACGGTCAATCATCTGATAAAAACCAGATATATCGCCGTTTTCTGGCACTGATCTCAAATTCTTTTTGAATGGACAACGGAACATCCACGGTACTTTCCAGCCGGCACCCCAGCTTTTCGCAGGTCCGGATACTGGGAAGATTGTCATCGTCAGTAGTGATGACCAAAGTACGAAGGCCCAGATCCAGCAATAGCGGCACACACATGCTGCATGCTTGATAGGCTCCTGAATGTCCGCGATATGGCGGGTCAATATGGTAACCGATATGCCCCAGATAGAACATGCAGGGGCTGTCCCCGATCCGCAGCGCCAACTCCCCCGCCTCCCGTCTCGTGGTACGGTGAATGACTTTGAAGATCATGGATTTGGCGTGCTGAATACAGGCCAAATCCTTGCTGTAGGAATACGGCAACAAAGCGAATTCCTCATTGAGAAACATCGGCACACCCGCCCGACCATAGCGGATAAACTTTCTTTCCAGAGGCGTCTTCATACCTCCTGCACCGTTACCTTGGGCACCAGCGCATGGAAATCATCAGGCCGGAGCAGCTGTGTGCCATCGGTCATGACGCTGGCAGCACCCGCTGCAATACCATACCGGAAGGCTTCTTCCATGGGCGCGCCTTTATCAAGGCCCATCAATACGCCGCCAATCATGGCATCACCAGCGCCAACCGTGGAACGTGCTTCCACCTGCAGAGCAGGGGCAAATAAGGTCTTCTGGCCATTGGTGTACATGGCACCGTACTTGCCCA
>SVGQ01000128.1 GCA_015056245.1 Clostridiales bacterium
CACATCTTGCACCTACGGTGCTCGCTGTGCTTGCTGAAAAGCGCTGCGGCGCAAGGTTTTGTGGGCTCTGCCCACACCCGGCAGGAAACTGAGTTTCCTGCACCTTCCCCTTTTTTGACAACCTGAGGCTGTTGTGCTTTTGCGCAACGGCCTGTTTCATTTCTGGGGGCTGCAGCAGTCCGGCGCGTTCCCTGCTGGCTGTGCCTGCGGGGTTTGCAAAGGGGGGCGGGGATTGTGGAGATGGTTCCATACAGCATCTGACAGGAAACCCACCCGGGCAGCAGTCCGCCAGCCCGCCTCCGGGGCGCGCTGTCCCCAAGCCCCACCAGTTGACCTGCCCAGTGAAAAAGGGTATACTAATCAATAGCCATGTTTTTTGATACCTGTGGCACAAAGGAGGAACCCCACCATGAAAAAGGTGCTTATCATCGGCGCAGGCCCCGCCGGTTTGACTGCTGCCTACGAGCTGCTCAAGCGCGGCGAATTTGATGTGACCATTCTGGAAAAGACCGACCGTATCGGCGGCATTTCCCAGACGGTGCGCCATGGCGGCAACCGGATGGATATCGGCGGACACCGCTTTTTCTCCAAGGATCAGCGGGTGATGCAGTGGTGGGCGGACATGATGCCCCTGCAGGGTGCTCCCTCCTACGACGATAAGACCCTTGGCCGGGACGTGTCCCTCACCGAGGGCGGCCCCGACCCGGAAACCGAGGATCGGGTCATGCTGATCCGCAACCGTGTCAGCCGCATCTACTACCAGAAGCATTTCTTCGATTATCCCATCAGCCTCAAGTGGGAAACCCTCAAAACCATGGGTTTCGGCACCACGATGAAGGTGGGCTTCAGTTTCCTCAAGGCAACGCTGCTGAAAAAGCCCAACGACAATCTGGAGAATTACTACATCAATTCCTTTGGCAAGAAGCTCTACAGCATGTTCTTTGAGGGCTACACCGAGAAGCTGTGGGGCCGTCATCCCAGCGAGATCGATGCCAGCTGGGGCAAGCAGCGCACCAAGGAACTGAGCATCTTCGGCATCCTGAAGGATATGCTGGGCAAGGTGTTCCTCTCCAAGGAGCAGCGGGCAAAGCAGGTGCAGACTTCCCTCATCGAAGAGTTCCGCTACCCCAAGTTCGGCCCGGGCCAGCTGTGGGAAACCGTTGCTGATGAAGTGAAGAAGCTTGGCGGCAAGCTGATCATGGACACCGAAGTGCTGGGCGTGACCACCGAGGGCGGCAAGGTGACCTCCGTTTCCTTCCGGGATGCCAGCGGCGAACACACCGAGGATGCGGATATCGTGTTCTCCTCCATGCCGGTGAAGGATCTGGTGGCTGGCATGAACGATGTGCCCGCGGATATCGCCCGGGTGGCAGAAGGCCTGCCCTACCGTGATTTCGTCACCGTGGGTCTCTTGGTGGACAAGCTGGAACTCAAGAATGAAACCAAGCTCAAGACCCTTGGCAACATCGTGCCGGATTGCTGGATCTATGTGCAGGATACCGGCGTGAAGCTGGGCCGCATCCAGATTTTCAACAACTGGTCTCCCTATCTGGTGGCTGACCCCGAAAACACCGTGTGGGTGGGTCTGGAATACTTCTGCAACGAAGGCGACGACTTCTGGAACATGTCCGAAGAGGAATGCACCGCCATGGCGATCAAAGAGCTGGTCTCCATGGGCGTGATCCGGGATGCTTCCTGCGTGCGCGACAGCCACCGGGAGCGCATCCAGAAGGCATACCCCGCCTATTTTGACACCTACGATGAGATGGACAAGCTGGTCACCTACCTGAGCGGCTTTGAAAACCTCTACTGCGTGGGCCGCAACGGTCAGCACCGCTACAACAACATGGATCACTCCATGGCTACCTCCTTTGAGGCGGTGGACAACATTCTGGCGGGCAAAACCGACAAGACCAACATCTGGAACGTGAACACCGAGCAGGAGTATCACGAGGAAGCCAAGAGCGAAGAAAAGTAACAGGATAAAACAAGGCCACGGCAAATGCCGTGGCCTTTTGCAATATTCAGAAAACTCAGTAGCCGCCTTCCATTTCCTTCAGGGTGGTGGCTTCTGCCAGAGTGCCTTCCGCATAACGCTTCTCGGCTTCCTCCATGATCTTTACGGTGGCGGAAACGCCGCAGCGGCTTGCGCCGATGGCACGGGCAGCCAGCACGGTATCCAGATCCCGGATGCCGCCGGAACCCTTCACCTGTACGCTTTCCGGCACGGCGGCGCGCATCAGGCGCAGGTCATCCAGCGTGCAGCCGCCGCTGCCGTAACCGGTGCTGGTTTTGACCCAGTCCGCGCCGGCGCGGGTGCAGATCTGGCAGGCGGCCTTCTTCTGCTCGTCGGTAAGGTAGCAGGTTTCCAGAATCACCTTCACCTTGGCACCCCGGCTGTGGGCCAGCTGGCAGATGGAGGCGATCTCGTTGTACACGTATTCTTCATCACCGGCGATCATCTTACCGATGTTCAGCACCATATCCAGTTCCACACAGCCGTCATTCAGGGCAGCTTCGGCTTCCGCCAGCTTGATTTCCGGCTTGTGGTTGCCATGGGGGAAACCGATAACGGTGCAAACCTTTACATCGCTGCCGCGCAGCAGTTCAGCCACCAGTTTCATGTCGCCGGGCCGGGCGCAGACGCTGGCGGTATCGTACTTGAGGGCGATTTCGCAGCCTTTGCGGATGTCCTCTTCGGTCAGGTAGGGCTGCAGGGTGCTGTGATCCAGCATTTTGGCGATATCCTTGGGGGTCAGGCTCATGGGGAGTACCTCCTTGATGGTCGTTGAGGAATGGGGAAATGGCATGAACCGACTGGTAACAGCCGGATAAACATCAGAATGGGCCGTCGGAAAGGAAGCTGATCTGCCCGCTGATGGGCTCGGATTTGCCGCCTTTCTTTGGTTTCTTGGGCTTACGGGGTTTTCCGGGCTTCTCGGGTTGATGGGCAGCTTCGGAAGAAGCGCTCTCCGCCGATGAAGGACCCGCTTGGGCAGGCTGTGCAGCAGGATCCTCAGGCTGATGGGGATCAGGACTGGAGACAGTGGTATCTGCTGCGGAGGCGCGCGAGCTGTCTGTGTCCGTGCTGCCTGTTTCAGCAGCAGTTACAGCAGGAACCGCAGTGGGCTTATTCATGCTGCCCGTGTCTTGGGCAGTTGCAGCCGCAGTGGGTGCATCCGTGCTGCCTGTTTCAGCAGCAGTTACAGCAGGAACCGCAGTGGGCTTATTCATGCTGCCCGTGTCTTGGGCAGTTGCTGCCGCAGTGGGTGCATCCGTGCTGCCTGTTTCAGCAGCAGTTGCAGCAGGAATCGCAGTGGGCTTATCCACGCTGCCCGTGTTTTGGACAGGTACAGCCGCAGTGGGTGCGTCCGTGCTGCCTGCTTCGGCAGCAGTTACAGCAGGAACCGCAGTGGGCTTATTCATGCTGCCCGGGTCTTGGGCAGTTGCAGCCGTCTCTTCCTGCGGCAGCACCAGCACCATCTGCCGCCGTTCCATCTCCTCATCGGAGAACTCCCGGTGATCTGTGGCCTGTGCCGCCTGCTTTTTGCTATTCTTGCTGCCAGCGGACTTTTTGCCGCCCTTGGATGTTTTCTTGCCCTTGGTCTTAGTAGCCGCCTCCCCCTCCGCAGCTGCCCCGCTGTCCGCAGCCGCCATGGCAGCAGTCTTGGCAACCATGGCTTGCAGAGCCTCCATGTCAGGCGGTTCTGCGCCGGTCTGGCGCAGTTCCTCATCGGTGGGGTACAGGCCGCCCACATCGCTGGTCAGATAGCAGGGGTCGGCAGCATTCAGCCACAGGGGCGGCTGCGCCGGAACGGTGGGCTGGGCTAATGCATCGTTGTAATCCAGCCATGGGGAAACAACGGTTTCCGCTTCGCTTTCGCCTGCGGTGCCGTCAAGCTGGGAGTCGGAGACCGGCGTCTCCTGTGCCAGCGCCAACGCATCCCAGTCGTAGCGCAGGCAGGCGGCGCGCATGGCAAAACCGCTTTCGATGCTTGCCTGGCGCAGGTTGTCCGGGGCAAAACGGAAGGTTTTCTGCTTCTTGGGGCCGGGCTTCCATTCCCGCTCCATGCCCATGCGGCGCAGATAGTCCATATCCGCATCATAGCCGCTGAGCTGGGCTTTTTCCCGCCCGGACAGACGGCTTTCCAGCGCGTCCACCGGTTGGTTCATCAGGTCATGGAGCCGCTGATAGTCCGGTTGGGTGTCCCGCACCTCGCTGAGCACCGACTCCCGCCGGTAGAGGGCATCCACCAGCCGTCCCTTCCATTCCTGCAGGGCTGCCATGGCGGTCATGGCCCGGTAGGCTTCCGGGGAAAGCTGCGTGTTTTCGCAGCGGAAATGATCCTCTTCCACCGTCAGCTTGCCCTGACGGAGCCATTCCCGGCTGTCTTTCAGATAGATCAGTTTGTTGATGGCCCCCAGCGGGCTCATGCCACTGCCGTAGGCCGGGTTGTTCAGCGCATCCGCCATGCGCAGGCGCAGCTCCTTGTCCCGGATGATCACCACCCGCACCTTGGCGGGATAGCGTCCACCCCGGGTGAGGGGATCGTACACCGGTGCCAGCTGGAAGCCCTGACACAGGGCGGTCATATCCAAAGTCTGGCGGTCGTTGGCAGCGTAGGCGGCGGCATCCCCGTAGGGCAGCCACCAGTCGCTGACGAAGCCATCCTCCCACACCGGCTGCAAAAGCCGGGATGTATACCGGGTGATGGGGGTGTCATCGAATACATCGCAGGCGTACAGGCCGGGCACATATTGCAGGATATGCTCTGCCCGCTTGGCGTTTTCCGTGTACAGGCCATCCGCTTCGCCGCCCTCCCGGGCGTTTTTCAGCATGGCAACATCCTGCATCATGCGGCCCAGATCGCTCTGGGTCAGGGTAACAGGACTCAGTTGGTTCTGGGCCAGATAATCGGTTTCGAACACGTCCGCATCAAAGGAATGGCCGGAGCGGATGCGCTGGTACACATAATAGGCGTAGTCGTGGCAGCGCTTGGTGATGCCCAGCGCCGTTTCCGCTGCCCGCAGAAAGCCCGCCGCCCGGGGATAGAGGCTCTCCGGCACGGCAGCAGCCTGCGCGCCGCCGCCCAGCGGATAGATGGTCAGACGCTCCCCCTGAAAGGGCTGGTACTGGGGGAAGCAGGTGGTCCAGGCTTCGTCCACCGTCACGATGCCGCGGCCGTGGAACATGCCCTCGGTGTCGGTGTTACGAGCCAGATTATCACCCACATACAGGCGGGGCATCTGCTCGTGGAGCATGCAGTGGTACTCTGCCGGGTCGATGGAAAAACCGCCGGGAGCCACATTCTGCCCCGGTTGGGCCACGCCCACAAAGGGCATGGACTGGATCAGTTCCATGGGAAGCAGCGGCATCAGCGATGCAAAGCGGCGGGGCAGGATATCCTCGCTGCCGGCAAACATCAGCCGGGCACCCGCCAGCAGGGTGGATACATCCAGCCCCGCATAGCTGATCACGCCTTGGGGTTTCCGATTCATGGGCAGGCCTCCTTTCTGACAAAAATGGTTCAGGGGAGGCCTCAGAGATCGTAAACGAATTGCAGCTTGGGCAGCAGCCGGTCAATGGTGATCTTCAGGTACAGGGGTTCCACATCCCGCTCGGGGCGCAGCACATAGGCCTGACCATCCTCGGCCCGGAGCATCAGCAGGAGCGGTTCGCCGCCGTCGCAGCTCTGGGCCATGCAGAAGCCCAGCGGCAATTCTGGATGATCTTTCTGCTGCAGGCAGGCTTCCTCAAAGGCGCGGCTGGGTGGCGCGGACTCGGTGTTGCGGCAGGTTTCAAACACGCGCCCGTACAGGAAGCTCAGAGGGCTGCCCATGTGGGCCACCGGCAACTTGAAGCGGATTTCCAGAAACTGGCACATGGACACATACTGCTGGATACTGTCGTGGAACTGGGCGGCGTGCTTGCCCAAAGGGGCCTTGTTGTCCGTCCAGGCCACAGGCTGCCAGAAGGCGAAGCCGGGGCGCTGGCAGCCGGAAATGACCAACTTTTCATCCATGGGTACCCGCAGATAGGTCAGCGGGCGGCGGCCCGTTTCCTTGATGGCAGTCTGCTGGAAGCGGATGAGATAATCCCGCATGATGGGTGCAAGAATGATGGCCATGTATAAATTCCTCCAAACGTATGGGAATAGACAAAGGAATACTGCCAATGGATGGCGGGGATTGTGAGCTTTTGCGCTGCGGGCGGGAACGTGGGGTTCCGCCCTGCAGCCCGGCAGTGGAGACGGAGGGAAGTGTGTGCCCGGTGGCGACGGAAGGAAGCGCGTGCCCAGTGGGCACAATGCCGAAGGCATTAGCGACCTGAAGTCGTCAACCGAAGCAAGGGCTGGGCACGGTTAGTGCCCAGAACGCTGACTGAGGTTGCGGAACACTTGCGCGAAGCGCAAAACGACCCGAAGTCGCGGGCAGAAGCAAGGGCTGGGCACGGTTCATGCCCAGAACGCTGACAGAGGGTGCGGAATGGTTCCTCCTGCACCCAGCGCTTCCTGGTAACCCGGTGCATATCGGGCTCGACCGCGCCTTACCGATACTCCACCAACGCGCCAGCCTGACCGGTCACCGGGTCGGTGTACAGGGTCAGCCGTCCAAAGGCCCCGCGGACGCTGACGTTTTGCAAGGTATCCGGGCAGGGATCGCTGAGCTGGAAACGCTCAAACAGAAACGCCCGCTGGCGTTCCCCGGGCACCTGCTGGCGGCCTGTGACCGATGCCACCGTCAGCCGCACCGCGTGCAGTCCGCTGGCATCCGCCATGCAGACCGCCGCCAGGCTGCCGCCCTCCACCATCAGGCCGGGCAGGCAATAGACCGCCTCTGGCCCGCCCGCGTGGCGCAGGTGGGGATCGATCTGGCGTACATCCATGCCGCCATGGAGGCACAGGCCGTCTGAAAACCGGATCTCACCGGTTTCCGGGTTGAAAAAGCGCATGAAACCGCTCCGTTTCCCAGCCGGTCAGGCACTGGCCTGCGGCTGCTGTATCGTTGATGGCAAAACAAATATTCACGCAAATCAAGTCTATCATTCGACACAATCCGTGTCAAGCGCACAAAGGCTGGCAGGAGGGATGAAAAAGAGCAGCTGCACAACCGTGCAGCTGCCCACAGACTGTCGAAAAAGTCCCAGAGGTATCGGAGGGCCGCA
>SVGQ01000012.1 GCA_015056245.1 Clostridiales bacterium
GCCTGACGCAGCATCCACTTGTTTCTCCACACGATCGCAAAGCGCTTGGGAACATTTTCTATCCCTTCCGGCAGCATGGTATTTGCATACGCTTCCTTTTCCAATGTACCACCATGCAGGGGCATATACGCCAGCACAATTGTGTAGCGGATATG
This sequence comes from Clostridiales bacterium, assembly GCA_015056245.1. Classification (GTDB taxonomy): domain Bacteria; phylum Bacillota; class Clostridia; order Christensenellales; family Aristaeellaceae; genus Limiplasma. The sequence continues at coordinate 156 of SVGQ01000012.1, forward strand.
CGGATAGATCTGCTTCAATTCGGATAAAACCGATCGCACCATCGCATCGAAAGCGCCATGATTGCCAACATAAAACACATCCACGCCATGGTGCTCAATCAGATCAACCAGCACTCCTCGAAGGTTCGATCTGATCGTGCTTGGACAGTCATGATGCCCAAAGAACGTACATACCACCATTTTAGTTGCTCCGTCCTGAAAAATTGACCAGTATAGCGGTCAATATTTGCCCTCAGTATAGCATACGATAATGACAAGTTGCAACCAATACTGGTCAATCGTATGCGAGGTGAGGAGTATGGAGCAGAAGATCCGTCGGGATCGGAACATGGGTGACAATCTTCGGCGGCTGCGTAGTCAGAGCGGTCTGTCACAGGAAAAGCTTTGTGCCGAGCTCCAACGCCGTGGCTGCGATATTGGCAGAACCACCTACGCCAAGTATGAAGCCGGCGAGCTGAACATCCGTGCCAGTGTCCTGATTGAGCTCCGCAAGATTTACAACTGCACATATGATGAATTCTTTGCAGGGCTGGATACCTCCGAAGAATGACAACAGCGCCCACCGATTTGTTCGGTGGGCGCTTCCCTTACTCCTCCAACCCCTTATACTCCGTCACCGCCCGTAGATACGCCTTGGGATCCCCATTCAGTACCAGCTCCACATAGGCCTCCGGATCGTTGTAAATCAGGTAATCCAATTCCGACCGTTGGTACATATCCTCCGCTTCGGCCTGCTCAAACTTGGTGCAGTCGATGGACAGGATCGTCCCATCCCGGTACCAGGCATCCACGCAGCCGGTATCCATGTTGAAATAGCAAGTAAACAATTCCATTGCGATGCTCCTTTCTCTGCGCCCTACAGGACTTGTTCCTTCCTGGGGGCGTTCTTCTTCCATGCGCCAAAGAACTCCCACAGATGATTGCGTTCGATGGTATCCTCATAGCCGCGGAGCTTTTCTTTCAGGCGGTTGTTTTCTTCCTCCAAGTCAGCGGTGCGCAGCCTGCCCTTGACCGATTTCAGAGCTGTCAGCTCCTTGGTGGCTACCGCCAGCTTTTCCTTCAGATCGGCAATGGTGGCTTTCGCCTCCCTCAGCAGCTTTCTGAGCTTGCCTTCCTTCTGCTCCTTAACAACATACTTCTGGGCTGCTGATACCAGTTTCTCATAATCCTCGCGCTCCACGATCATCTTGGAAGTCAGCGGGAGGGGTTTGGCCTCGATCTGTGCCACCTCCCGGACGGAAACCTTCTGCTGCCTTGCCCTCTCCAAGGCCTGCTCCACTTCTGCCAGTTCCTGCGTGCGCTGTTCCTTTTTGTATTCCAGCACGCTCAGATGCTCCCGGTGTTCCCCCTTCTTTTCCCATTCGATGCCGTGCTCCAGCATGATCGCTGCCAGCGCTTCCTTTTCCCGCTGCACCCAGAGATCGCGCTCGGTCAGGGAGCGCCCTTCTCCTTTGATGCCCTGATCTGCCAGAGCCTGTTTCAGCGATACCCGGGTGGACAACCCACGGGTGCTGCCGGTAGTGAAGGGAATGAAGTCGATATGCAGATGGGGCGTAGCCTCATCCATATGCAGATGAGCAGAGTACACATGGAGCTGCGGGTTCCGGCTGATGAAGTCCCTGAGGAACTCGTCCAGCACCGCGGCTGCCAGCTGCCCATTCTCGGTGGCAGATCCCATATCATCCTTGTTCCCGATCTGGAAGATCACCTCGTAAAAGGGCTTTTCCTGCTTGCTTTGACGGATCTTTTCGTAGTAGTTGTCGATGCACCTGTCCTTGCGCTTCTGCTTGGCGTTGTAGGCTGCCAATGCTTCCCCGAAGAGCTGGTCATAGGCCTGCTGGATGGGTGTGTAGCAGTATTCGATATTCAGATGACTGCGGGCCGGATCCACATTCTCTGCAGTAAAGGTGCGGCGGTTGTGATTGACGGAGCCTTTGCCCGACATGGCGCTGATGGTTCTTTTCATAGCTCACCTCCTTTTTGAACTTGATTTGTCGCCGCTTGGCGGCGGGTTTTGTTACTTTTGTCAAAAGTAACGCAAAAGCACTTTCGACACTGCGTATCAAAAGGTGCATTGCGCTCGACCAGGGGGAATGCGGCTCCTGCGGGAGCCTCCCGCCGGTCATGCAGGCTTGACCCGCATGACCGGCTCAACATCGTGTATCCCGATTCACAATGCTGAATGCAGTAAATGCAATAAATGCATTTTATTCTGCATCGGGGTTGACGAAGATCCGCATGTCGGGCGGGCGGCCTACGGCAAAGCTCACCGGCTCCTCCATGCGGATATACCCGTGATCTGCCAGCAGATCCAACGTAGGCAGCAGTTCCTCCGTCTTGCGGAAAAACTTGCCCCGGCACATCTGGAACAGTTCTGCCCGCTTGATCTCCGTAATGCCCTTCTTGCGTAGCTTGGCGAGGACAAACCGGGCCTTCTGGATGCTCAGATCCGTACCCATCATGGAGTAGGCGTAGAGAGAATGCTGGAGAAAGTACTGCCCGATTCGTATGGCCCGCTGGATGGTGTCCCCGGAGATGGGTGCTGCGTCAGCCTGCGCCGTCTCCGTTGCGTGGATCAGCCCGGCAATCCGCAGCACTGCGCCGATGTACTTGCTGGCCCAGTCGGAAATGGCCTGTCCCTCCCCCACCAGAAACTGCTCATGCTGCTGGAAGTACGCCGCGATCTGCTGGGCGGCTTCCTCGTCCAGCGTCAGGGTACGGGGTTCTTCCGGGCGTTCCAGCGCCATCAGCTGATAGATCATGCTGCGGTAGGCAGCTTCGGTTTCTGGCGGGACGGAAGCCGTATGGAAGGAACGGCTGCCGATCCGGGATGGCGGCGAAGCGTACAGGAACCGGGCGATCAATCCTCTGCCGCTCATGGTGGTATTGGTCATGATCTCCTCCAGCACACAGGGCTGGATGCTCAGCACCGCTGACAGGGCCGGATGCTGGATAGACTCCGCTTCCCGGGTTTTCCGATCCACATGGATGGGATCACCACAATGCCCTTTCAGCCACACATCGATGTTCACCTTGTTGCTGTACCGACCGTTCATCATATCAAAGATGCCGCCCTCGGTGGAAATGACTGAGATCACGCCGCCGTTTTCTGCCATCAGGCTGGTGAGGGCTTCGCTGCTGCAATCATCGGCAAAGAAACGGGTCGGTTTCATTTCCGGGGTGCTGTCCAGCTGATCCATCAGGGTGTTCAGCTGGGCTTCCTCTGCGGCGGTGGAGGACTGCTCCATCTTCCGCTGCAAATAGTTGATCCTGCGCTGCAAGGCGTCTCGCTCCCGCCGGTTGGCGCTGATGGCGCTCTTCTGTGCCTGATTGAACTCATCCGCATACTGTTGGAGATGGCGGGTCATGTCGTTCATGACGCTGGACTTGCGCTCGCCGGGCGGCGCAATCACCACCGTATACAGGCTCAAGGGCTCGTAATAGCCGGGGCTGCCCTGCACCCGGTACTTGCCCTGCAAACATACCGCCAGCGTCCCCAAACCGATCACGGCTGCCATATCTGGCGCTGTCTGGCTGTGCTCCGCCACAGCGGTCACATAGGTTCTGAGAGGCTCCGGCAGGGCTTCCGTGGGAAAGGGCGGCAGCTCGCAGCATTGGGGTGTCAGCGGCCTGACGGGCAGGAATGCGGGGATGGCGGCAGGTTCCGGCTGCTGTACAGCAGCCGGAACAATGAGCTGCCGTTTCTCCCCATAGGCATCCTTGCAGCCCTGTATGGCATTGCGGATGGTGATCTGCCCATAGGTGGAACCGCTTTGCTTACGATCCCACTTGGGTCGCATCAGTCCGGACTGACGGAACAGCTCGTCCATCCGGGCAGCATCCCTGCCCGTCCAAAAGGCCAGATGACTGCACAGGGCATAATCCGCTTCCGATTGGGAAGAATAACCGGTGGTATCGCCAGCCCAGAGTGCCTTGAACGCTGCGCCAGACCGGCAGTTCATGGCCCGCCGGAGGACATCCGGCGGAGCCGAAACGGAATTTACTGCATTTATTGCATTTCTTGCAGCGTTATTGGGTCTCACCATATACGTTTCCAGCACCTGCCGCAACTCCTGTGAGCGTTCCCCGAAGGGATGATTGCTGCAACGGTTGCCGGTCAGGGTCACATATTTGCTGGTGGCTCCTGCCACATACACTTCAATGCCCGCCTCATGGTTCATGATGAAGTAGCGGCCTGTATCGTACTGGAAGTCCTTGGCGCAGAACAGGATATGCACGCCGGTTCCGCTGGGGCTCAATTCCGTATAGCTGTGCATCATCTCGATGATCCGGGCAGCGGTTTCATCATAGTTGCCTTCCCCATCGATGCAGTGATCCAGATCGATGGCACAGATATCGTCAAAGATGCCCAGACCAACGCCATCATACCGGCGGCTGGCCTCACAGGCGGTCAGGTAGCCGGTGAAGGATTGGGGATCGTTGCTTTTGGCCCGCTCACCGGTGTGGGGTGTGTAGGGTACCTTGGTCTTTTTGCCGTTCCTGTCTTCATAGCGCCAGCAGCAGAAAACGCCTTTTTTCGTAAGCTCATAGGGAATCGTTTTGATCATTTTGCCTCCTTACTCGGTTGAAATCAGGCGGCTGCTGTAGTACAATATCTGTGTGAGGGATAGTACACAGCAGCCGCTGTTGGACTGTCGCATAGAGTCTTCATCTGCCAGGATGAGGGCTCTTTTTGTTGCGGATCAGCCGGGGATCATACCGATTCTTGGTTGAAGTAGCCAATTTCCTCCCACACCTTCCGATCGGGGCAGTAGTAGTTGTACTCGTTGGATTCCCCACGTTTCAGCGCGATCCCGAAGTGCAGCAACCCCTGCTGGATGCCCAGCCGGACGTACTGCGCGTCCTTGTGCATGGCTTTGGCGATTTCAGCGATGGGTACGTTGCGGCCTGTAAAAGGCGGCAGGGTGACATAGAGACGATTGTTTTCCATAGACATTCCTCCTGTTTCGCATATTAGAAATATTATTTCCATATACATCTTACCACCATCGAGCGCATTCGTCAATAACTCATTAGAAATATTTTTTCGTATTTACTACTTGCAATTCCATAACACGCATGATACAATACCATCGTACCGCTGCCTTTTGCAGCTTTTTGCGATGAAAGGAGTAATCATATGATCTTTGGTGCCGATGATCTGTATCCCTATCTCTTCTCTTTGTTCAAGCCCTACGAGGACAAATTTGACAGTAGCGTATTCACACGCTTTATTCAGGAGTTCAAAGCATACGCAACTAACTATGAAGCCACTACCAATGTAACCATAACCCACGTTCTGCGCGACTACCTCCGGCTGGAAGCCAACTCGCAAATGGACGATGACGATCCCTACACCATCATGCTTCGGGAACTGTATCAGCGTGTGAACGCCTCCCTGATTGGCGCCCGGATCCGTGATGCCCGCAAAGCCAAGGGAATGAGTCAGACCGCCCTTGCCACTCGCCTGAACAAGACGCTCCGTTCCGTCCAGAAGTACGAAACCGGCGAAGTGGAGGTCTCCATTGCGCAGCTTGACATCATTGCCGATATTCTGGAGGTTTCCAGCAAATCGCTTCTGGGGTTTGATAACGACAAAATTCAGGTGAAAACCCTTGAAGATGTGCTGTACTTCATTCACGATCTGAGCAAAAAAGAAGAACTGCGGTTCAAAATCATCACAAAGCATCCCCAATGGGACGGCGAATGGTCTGCTTCTATCTATTTTGATGCTACCGACATTACCGGCGAACACAATCGGGATATCTGCAACATGCTGAACAACTATCATAATCAGCTCACGCTGATGCCCTATGTTCAGGATCCGGGCGAGGCCATGGATAAATGGGTATCCAATGAGGGCCTCCGTTATCGCGGCGCAACGCTGATGGATCGTGATCCTGCAGAACTGTATCCGCGTGACTTCGGCGATGAACAAGGCTGATGCCTTTTTCATAAACTACCTGGGCGAAAGGAAGATTGATACTATTTGAGACTACCCAACGGTTACGGAAGCGTCAAAAAGATGTCCGGCAAGCGCCGGAGACCCTACATGGTACGAAAGACTGCCGGTTGGCGGTACGATCCCGAGAAGGACAAGCAGATTCAGGAGTACACCATCATCGGTTATGCCGCGACCAGAGCCGAGGCATTGCAGATGTTGGCTGAATTCAACCAGAACCCCTTTGATATCAAAGCGGCAAAGATCACCTTTCAGGAGGTATACGAGTGCTGGTCGAAAGAAAAGTTTCCGACGATCTCCGTCTCCAACGTACACGGCTACGAAGCCTCCTTCAAGGTTTGCGGCGCACTGAACAACAAGCCCTTCAAAGACATCAAGCTTGCCGATCTGCAATTTGTGGTCGATACCTGTGGCAAAAACTACCCCACATTGAAAAAGCTGAAAAGCCTGTTCAGCCAGCTGTACGACTACGCCATGAAGCACGATATCTGCAACAAGGATTATGCCGAATTTGTCGATATCCTCCGCTACAAAGACAGAAATCCCGACAAGCGGGATCGGAACAAATTCACCAGCGAACAGATCCAGCGTCTTTGGGAGCTGGCTGATGATCCTTACTATCAGATCGTTCTGATGCTGATCTACAACGGCTGCCGCATCTCAGAGTTTCTGGATCTACGCAAGGAGCAGGTGCATCTGGATGAACAGTATTTCGATGTGATCGCCAGCAAAACAGACAATGGTATCCGTAAGGTGCCCATTGCGGACAAGGTGCTGCCTTTCTATCAGGCATGGTATGAAGGTTCTACCTGTGAGTATCTTCTGCACACACCCGATCAGAAGCACTTTGATTACAGGAACTACTACGACAGTTACTTTACGCCCCTGATGGAGCAGCTGGGGTACACGCAGACGCCCCACTGCACCCGTCACACCTGTATTTCTCTGCTGGCAGAAGCCCATGTTGACCAGACTATGATCAAGAAAATCGTAGGCCATTCCGGTGCCATGACGCTCACCGAAAGGGTTTATACCCATCTTGATATCAGCGCTCTTGTGGACGCAATCAACCGGATTTAGGGTAAGGAATAAAAATTCGCAGCATGCAAAAATGGCAGGCAACCATCCATTGCTGAATCGTTTCCTGCCATTGATAGGCCATCACTTTGGACGCCATATGCCATTGCGAATTTTGCTTCCTGCTCGCTCCCTGCTTGCTTCCTGTAGGTTCAATATACAGAAAAGCGGAGCAAAACGGAATGCTTGTAAGCCTTGTAAATAAAAGCATTCCAGTGCCGTGAACAGCACTGGAATGTTGGTTTGATTAGCGCTTGCTGAACTGGGGCGCACGACGGGCAGCCTTGAGGCCATATTTCTTACGTTCCTTCATACGCGGATCGCGGGTGAGGAAGCCGGCCTTCTTGAGGGCTTCGCGCAGGTCGGGGTTGGCCTTGATGAGGGCACGGCTGATGCCATGACGGATGGCACCGGCCTGACCAGACAGGCCACCGCCGGTCACGTTGACCAGGATGTCCATGTCGCCGCCGGCCTTGGTCAGTTCCAAGGGCTGACGAACGGTCATCTTGAGGGTTTCCAGACCAAAGTAGTTGTCAAGCTCACGCTTGTTGATCAAAATCTTACCGTCGCCGGCGACCAGACGGACGCGGGCAATAGCCTTCTTACGGCGGCCAACGGCATTGTACTCAACTTTTGCCATTTTAGATTACGCTCCTTCCGTCTTACTTGATCACGAGAACTTCGGGCTGCTGGGCGGCATGCTCGTGCTCGGCACCAGCGTACACCTTCAGCTTCTTGGCCATCTTGCGGCCCAGGGGGCCCTTGGGCAGCATGCCCACGACAGCCTTCTTCACAGCGAACTCGGGCTTTTCAGCCAGCAGGCGGCGATAAACGGTTTCCTTCAGGCCGCCAACGTAGCCGGTGTGATGGTAGTAGATCTTCTGATCCAGCTTCTTGCCGGTCAGCTTGACCTTGTCGGCATTAATGATGATGACATAGTCGCCAGTGTCCACATGAGGGGTATAGATAGGCTTGTTCTTACCGCGCAGGATGGCGGCAACCTGGCTTGCCAGACGGCCCAGAACGATGTCCTGAGCATCTACGACATACCACTTGCGCTGTACATCCGCGGCCTTGGCCATGTAGGTATTCAAGGCTAAGTCCTCCTTCAGGGAATCTGTGTAATGATGGGTGCGGCGGTTTGATGGTCGCAAACTTCCGCGAGTGTCAATAGGATTCCGGGGCTGGCGGAGTCTATTGATGCCAAAAATCATTCTACCAAAGGTTTCAACTTCTGTCAAGCACAAAACCATAGAAATATGCATGTTTTTCGGAAAAGATGCCTCCCAGTCCTATGATCCCCCTGCAGCAAGAAGGACTTGCCCCTGCATATGGCGAAATGGAATATGGTTTTGTTTGCTTATCGCTGTGCAGCAGACAGCATCATCCCCACCTGGCATCAGCACGTCAGGCCGGAGAATACCGGGAGGCCTCCATGCAGTTGAGAAAACACCTGTCTACCTACCGAGACCCCTTAAAGGGCTTTGCCATTCTGTGGGTATGCCTGTTCCATGCCAAGTTGGGCCTGGAGCATATCCCCTTCATCGGCTCGCTTCAGAAAATCGGCTATATGGGCGTGGATATCTTTTTGCTGCTGTCCGGGATGGGACTTGCCCATTCACTGGCAAAGGCTCCCTCTGCCGGACACTATCTGCAGCGCAGGGCGGTACGGCTGCTGCCCGCATTTCTGCCGGTATGTATCCTTTGGTGCCTGCACATGATCCCTGCACTGAAGCTCACTGGTTGGCCTGCAGTGCATACCATTCTGGGAAACCTGACCATGACGGGATATTTAGCAGGCTCCCCCTATATGCTCAATTGGTATCTGACGCTGTTGTTGGTGACGATCCTGCTGGCGCCCGTTGTATTCTTCCTGCTGAAAGGCACAAAGAAACCCTATTTGATCTGCTCACTATTGCTGATGGCGGCATTCGCCTGCGCTATCCCTATGATCGGACGCGTTCAGATGATGTTGTTTTCCCGTCTGCCCATTTTCATATTGGGCATGGGGCTCCAAATGATCAAGCCCAAAAAGATGATCCAGGCATTATCCTGCGCACTTTGCTGGCTGGGGGTAATCGCAGGTTCCTTCCTGCTGTGGCTGGGCTTTGCCCGTTATCCGGATGCGCAGATTGCCTATGGACTGTACTGGTATCCTGCCTTTTTGATGATCCCCGGCCTGTGCTCCGGTCTTAGCTGGTTTATGGATAAACTGACCAAGTTGGGCTGGCAGATGCCGTTTCTGACCCTTCTGGGCAAAAGTTCCTTTGAAATTTTCCTGTTCAACGCATGGTTTGAGCTATACTGCAAACGGGTGCTGAATGCCACGGAGCCGCTGGTTTACCTTGGGTGGATGCTGTTGTCCATCGCGCTGGGCCTTTTGTGGCATTGGCTGGTAACTGTATTTATGAAACAACGAAAAAACGCCGATCTATAACACCATGAGCAGGAACACCGCATAAACCACGCTGGTTCATGCGGTGTTCCCTTTATCTTAACAATTCAAGGATTAACGAAGTTCATGCATATAGTCCGCTTCCCCTCAGGCCCATCTTTTCATCCATCAATCCGCACCTTCTGAACCACTTCCTTGCGGGGTTTCAGCTTCTGCCGAACCATTTTGTCAACTGCCTCCCACTCCTTGATGGGACAGTTGACAAACATGGCCTGCCACCAGCGGGGCCTGTACAAAAGCAGCACTGCGTTTTCCTTCCACAGACGCACCCGATGGATATCCTGCCAAGCGATGGTTTGATAGCGGATCAGCGTCAAATCCGGCAGGGCATGATCATCTTGTGCAAGCTTTGCCACCGCTTCCGGAGTGAGCAGACGGGTATACAGCTGGATCGGGTTGGCCTCCGGCAGATAGGTCCACGCATGGATGCCCTGCTTGTCCAGCACATAATGGATGCGCTCGCCGCCCTGCAGGCGCAGCAGCACATAGAATACCAGCAGCATCACGCCCAGCACAACCAGCATCGTTCCCAGAAAGCCGCCCCGCAGCAATTTTTCCACCGCAGAGGGACCGCCCGCCAACAGCTCAAAAAGCAGCGCCAGCACCGTTATACCGGCAAGAATGGGCAACGCGATCCGGAGCAGATCATTCCAGCAGAACCAGTCCCGCACCGGCACATGAACCATGCCAAAGGACAGCATCTCGCTCTGCTTGGTCAGCTTGCCGCCGCAATAAGCGCAGTTTTCTCCCACCGGCACTTCTGTTTTGCATTTTTTGCAGTATTGAACCAGCGGCATCCCATCCGCTCCTTTCCTTGGCTTGTATTGGCTGCATGACTCAGCCCGGATGCGGGCAGACTGCCCGTTGAGGTGATGAAAATGAAATCCTATCCCACATTGCAGGAATTGCTGCACAACGACCCCCAGAGCCGACAGCTGTTCGACACCTTCCCGCCGGATACGCAGGTAGCGGTGCAGGAACAGCGGCAGAACATCCACACCTATGAAGACCTGCATCAGATCGCTGCAAGTTTTCAGCGAAGGAACTCCGGCAGATAAGGCTAAAACCCCATTTCGGGTCATAGGGTATAGGGACTAACCATCCGAAAGGAGAACCTTCCCATGACCCAGACTCCAAATGGTTCCATCTGCGCAGAAGAATATGTGGTCAAGCGCGGCGACAGTTTCTATCTGATCGCTCACAAGCTGGGCGTACCCCTGCGTGATCTGCTGGCAGCCAACCGGGACATCCACCCTGCCCGACTGATGGTGGGCGATGTGCTGTGCATCCCCCGGGAGGAGGATGACAGACCGCAGGGCGGAAATACTGGTTCCGGCAATAGTGGCGGCAGCAACGCAAACAACAGCGGCAGCGCAGCCAACGGAAATGCAGGCAGCAGCAGCGGCGCAAGCGCAGGAAACAGCAGTAATGCATCCGACAATAGCGGCGCAACCGGCAACCCAGGCAGTACCGGCGGCAGTCAGCAGGGCAGCGGCACAATCCCCAACGGAAGCGCCGATTCCAGTGGCAGCAGCTCAACAGGAAATGCCGGTTCAACCAGCGGCAGTGTTCCGGGTAACAGCGGTTCCGCAACAGGCAGCGACAGCAGTGAAAACAATACCAGCACGCCCGCCACTCCCCCATCTGCTGCGCCTGTGCCCGGACTTGCCTGCCCCGTGGAAGAACAGGTAACCATTGCGCAAGGCCAGACCATTGCGGATATCCAGCTGCAAAACCTGCTCAGCCGCAATACCCTGCAGACAGCCAATCCAGCCATCAATCTGGATGCGTTGCAAGCAGGACAGAAGATCTGCGTGCCCACAGAAAACATTGCCTGTCAGCTGCCGCCCACCTATACGCTGGCAGCGGGCGAAACGCTGGAGACCGTTGCCATGCGTTTCAATCTGCCGCTGGGCAGTCTGCTCAGGGTAAACCCCTGCCTTGCTCCGCAGGATTTTGAGGAGGGTGTTACGGTGATCCTGCCCCGTTAAGCGTTCTGCTCCATCAGGCGCTGCACCAGCTTTTCGATGTACTGGCGGGCTTCCTGCGCTGCCATCAGGGCATCGGACTGGCTCTGGGGCGTATCCCCCATGAGGCCCACAAACTGGCTCACCTTCAAGCCCAACGCATCCTGCATTTCCTGATCGCTGCCGGAGGCAGACACCAGATAATAGCACAGGATGGAGTCAGTCTGTCCCATTCGGTGCGCCCGGTCCTCCGCCTGAGAATGCACTGCCGGTGACCAGTCCAGCTCGCCGAACACCACACAGCTGGCCCGCTGCAGGTTCAAACCCGAGGCAGCCCGAAGGGAAATACAGCAAAGATTCGTCCGTCCCGTCATGAAACGCTCCACTGCGCGTTCCTTCATGGCGGGCGTTTCTCTGCCAGTGATGAAGGCCGGGGAGAAACTGTGCAGTTCCTTTTTGTAGATATCCATCACCTGATGATGATGGGCAAACAGCAATACCTTTTCGTCCGCTTCCAAAAGAGCGCGGACAAACTGTGCCACGGAAGGGGCTTTGGCAACGCCGGTGGCTTGCCTCTCGCCCTGCTCCACCTCCATGGCCCACAAAGCCCACTGGGAGGCAGTGGCCTCCTCCTGACGCATCCGGGACAGGGTTGCCACCACTGGCTGCATCAGCTTGCGGTAGGTGCCCTCGTCGCTGTCCACCGCCATGACCAGTCGGCGCTTGGGCGGCAATTCTTTGAGCACTTCCTGCTTGGTTCGGCGCAGCATCAGCCCGTCGGAACGGAGACGCTCACCCAGCAGTTCCGGCTTGGCAACAATGCGGTTGCCGTAGCCATAGCACCATTCCCGGGTGAAACTCTCATAATCGCCAAGGCAATGGAAGTCCAGTATGTTCACCACATTCCAGATCTCTGCCCCCTGATTGTAGATAGGCGTGCCGCTGAGTCCCACCACCCGGTTCGCACTTTCTGCCAGCAGGCTGGCAGCGGAATACTTCTCCGTGCCGCTATGGCGCAATTCCTGCACCTCGTCAAAAATCACGGTGGGTATGCCTGCTTCGGGCAGATATTCCTTCCAGCCCCGCAGCAGCAGATAATGCATGAGATAGATATCCGCCGGGGGCAGGCTGTAGGGTTTCAATCCTTTGATCACATGGACGGTGAGCTTTTCGCCGTCCGGCTTTTGCACAAAGCGGTCGATTTCCTTCTCCCAGTTGCGCATCAGGTGAGGCGGCGCCACCACAATGGCAGGATACTCGCCGGTCTGGCTGAGCATCGCCAGCGCCTGAACGGTTTTACCAAGGCCCATTTCATCTGCCAGCAGGCAGCGTTCCGAGCGCAAAAGAAAACCGAGACCTTCTTTCTGGAAGTCCGTCAGCGTGCCCAGAAAGGCTGTGGGATGGGGATCCACCTTCTCCGGCATCCGCAGGGCAATTTCCCGCTTGATGACATAATCCCGGGCTTCGGAAACCGCGTTCTGCCAGCGTTCCCAGTCCTGGGAGCGCACCAGCAGCGGGTAGCGGAGCATCAGCCAGTTTAATTCGCCAATGATGCGCTTGTGGGCCGTGAACCGGGCCTCGCCCCGGCGGCCCGTATCCGAGCCGGGAAACAGCCGCTTGCAAAGCTCCGTCACGGTAGGGTCGCCCTTCACGGTCCAGCATTTGCGGCGGGCATTGTAGCTGAGCGTGCCATAGGTGCGGCGGTGCTGCTCGGAAGCCACCTGCGCGCCGTCCGTATCCATCAGGTACGGCGGGATGATGGCATATTCGCTTTCATCGTACATGGGGCACGCTCCTTTCTTTTGGTTTCGTTCGCTTCTCGCCGTCAGGGCAGCGCAATCCCCCACAGCTGGCTCAGGGAAATCAGTCGCACGGGCTTGCCTGCGATCATTTTGGGCAGGCGCACACTTTTCTCGGTGATAACGATCAAGCCGTCCACCGCATCACAGGCCGCGTAGCGCTGTAGCTGCGCAGCCAGCGTTGCCGCAGACGGCTTGCCTTTTTTGATCTCCACGCCAATGCTGCCCACCAGAAAATCGATCCGGCAGCCCTTGGCGATTCTGGCTTCGTGCACAAAAGGCAGACCGGCGGCTGTGAGCCGCTGGCCTACACAGGCATGAAGATCCATTTCCACCATGGCAATGGGCGAGCGCAGTTCCATCAGGGCTGCGGTCACCGTTGCCATCGTCATCTCCTGCATCATACTCAATCCAGAATAATCTGCTTGTTCTTGCGGCTTTCCCGGTACATAACGAACCGGCGACCGATGCACTGCACCGGCTCCGCGCCCAGACGGCTGCACAGCTCGTCCAGCGCCTCCCGGGCAGTGAGCTCGCAGTTCTGCTGCACTACGCACTTGATCAGTTCCCGGGCTTCTAAGGCATCATAGGCTTCCTTTACGGTGCCGTCGGTCACGCCTTCCTTGCCCACAAACAAAATGGGATCCATGGTATTGGCCATGCTGCGAAGCTTGGCTCTCTGCTTGCTGGTCATTGAACTATCTCCTTATTCCACAAAGTCAAATTCCATATCGCCGATGCAGATGGTGCTGCCTTCGCCCGCGCCCTTCTGACGGAGGGCATCAATGATGCCACGATCCCGCAGGGTGCGGTGGAACCAGTTGAGGCTTTCCTCGTCATCGAAGTTGACACTGTCGATGAAATGCTGCATGGCGGGACCTTCCACAAAGAAGTTGTCGTTTTCCCGGCGGATGGTATAGCTGTCATCGATAACTGCTGCCACTTCCACCTCTTCCTCGGCAAACACCCGGGGCGGGGGCAGTTCGGGCAGCAGGTTGACCACACGGTCCAGCACCGCGTCAAAACCCTGCACCGTGGCAGCGCTGACGGGGAAGGTCTCGTAGCCCATCTTTTCAAACTCATCTTCCAGTGCGTCGATCTGAGCAGGATCGCTGATCAGATCGCACTTGTTCAGCAGCACCAGCTGGGGACGGCCTTCCGGCTCGCCGTACTTCTGCAATTCCAGATTGATGATGCGGAAGTCCTCCAGCGGATCGCGGCCTTCGCTGCCGGATGCGTCCACCACATGCAAAAGCAGGCGGGTGCGCTCCACATGGCGCAGGAAGTCATGTCCCAGACCCACGCCCTCGCTGGCGCCTTCCACCAGACCGGGGATATCCGCCAGCACAAAGTCGCTGCCGTAACGCTTCACGATGCCCAAATTGGGAGTCAGGGTGGTGAAATGATAGTTGGCGATCTTGGGCTTGGCAGCGGTCAGGGTTGCCAGAATGGTGCTTTTGCCCACGTTGGGGAAGCCTACCAGACCCACGTCCGCAATGGTTTTCAGTTCCAGACGGAACACATGGGTTTCGGTTTTGATGCCGGGCTTGGCAAAGTTAGGCGCCTGACGGGTAGGGGTGGCGAAATGCATGTTGCCAAAGCCGCCTCTGCCGCCGTGCAAAAGCACCTTGGACTGACCGGGTTCGCTCATGTCCGCTACCACCGCGCCGTCGCTTTCGCGAAGGAATACCGTGCCCACAGGCACCTTGATGGTCAGGTCCTGACCCCGCTTGCCATGGCAGCGGTTGGCGCTGCCATCGCCGCCGTTTTCTGCCAGATACTTGCTGTGGAAGCGGAAATCCAGCAGGGTATGCATGTTGGGGTCAGCATACAGCACGATATTGCCGCCGCGACCCCCGTCGCCGCCATCAGGGCCGCCGTTCTGCACAAACTTTTCCCGGTGGAACGATACACAGCCGTTGCCGCCGTTACCGGCTTTCACGGTGATTTGAACTCTGTCAACAAAAGACGCCATACTTTTCTCCTTCTCCTAACAATCCTCAAAAACCCTTCTGTTGCCTCTGTACTGCCCAATCGCATTAGGCTCCGGCAGCATCGGAACTGGCTTTTGCAGCCGGTTTGGCAGCTGCTGTCCGCTTCTTTGCCGAAGCAGCAGCCTTGGGGGCTGTTTCCTTCTTTGCCTTGGGAGACAGCACCGGCATGCCGGTCTTTTTCGCTGTATCATACGCCTTGCACAGGCTGTTCAGGGAACAGCTTTCGCAGGCAGGCCGCTGGGAATGACATACCCGGCGGCCATGAAAAATCAGCCAGTGATGGGCCGCTACCCAATCCTTTTTGGGAATGGCAACTTTCAGCTGTTCTTCCGTCTTTTCCACGTTTTTGGCATCTGCCAGCCCAAGCCGGTTGCTGACCCGGAACACATGGGTATCCACCGCAATGGTGGGCACGCCAAAAGCGTTAGCCAGTACCACATTGGCGGTTTTCTGACCCACGCCCGGCAAAGCCGTGAGGGCATCCATCGTTCCAGGCACCTGCCCGCCGTGGCGGTGCAGGATGAGCCGGCAGGCCTCCACGATGTTGCTGGCCTTGGTTTTGAAGCCGCAGCTTTTCACCATGGGGTACACATCCTCCACGGATGCCGCCGCCATCGCTTCCACATCCGGATAGCGCTCAAACAAAGCGGGAGTCACTTTGTTGACCTGCTTATCCGTACACTGGGCAGACAGCATCACCGCCACCAGCGTTTCGTAGGGGTTGGAGAAGTTGAGTTCCGGCCCTGCATCGGGATAGACCCGCTGAAGCTCAGCCAGAATGGCCTTTTTGCTAACTCGCATAGTTACTCCTTTACAGGTTGGGAAACCAGCTTACCGATTCAACGCCAGCGAAGCAGGCAGATTCACCTTGCTCAGGCCCTTGAGGCACAGGTACACCAACACGATATTGGCAGGCACCTCAAAGAGGTAGTTGGGACCGCGCATGGCAAACCAGCCCATGAAGCCCTTGGAAGTGTACAGCATGCTCAGCCAGAAGGAATTCAGCGGCCAATTGATGCATACCAGCGACACCACCACCGCGATGATCACCCGCACAATGGAAGGCTTGCGGCGGTACAGCACCAAGCCGCACACCAGACCCACCAGTACATTGGTCAGGGTGAAACCGGGAAAATAAGCGCCCTGCGGGAAGAGATGCGCGCCCAGAAAATCACCCAATCCGCCCACGATCATGGCTGCGGGAGCCCCCAGCAGCGCGCCCGCAATGGCAATGGGCAGAAAGCCGAAGTTGTACTGTTTTTCCATCAGCGGGATCTGCAGAATGTTGCCCAGCACCACCTGCAGCGCTACCAGCAGCGCGGTGAACGTAATGGTTTCCACTTGAAATGTGCCCTTGTTTTTTTGCATAAGAAAATGCCTCCTGTCTTTTGTTTTTCGACTCGCAGGAGGCAGCACCAAGACAGCGGGATGCGCCGCATACACCGCACCGGCTAGGCCGGTTTCGTTTCATGACAACTCCCCGTTCATGAACACTTAACGCGTGTGCAGCTACTCTGCCTGACACGAATCGCAGGACGAAGCTATTATACCCTGAGAAGCTGCAAGATGCAAGGTTTTCGTCTGTACTCCTGAGTACGACGCCCATCACTTGCCATTAAGCACTGCGCGAATAGCCCGTCACCCAAAGCAGCAATGCGCTGATGATCATGATCGTAAAAGCCGGAACCACACCATTGCTCCACCGCTTGGCAAAGGCCACAGCCACAGCCAGCACCACCAGCAGCACAGCCGCAATCCGCAGAAGGATACACAGCTGCTTCTTATGCTTGCTGCGTTCTTCCGGATTGCCGCTGGCACTTTCCTCCTCCTGACTGGTAAAGGTATGTCCCATGATCACAACGCCTTCAATCAGCAGAAGCGTACCCGAAAAAATGCTACCCACACTGCCCTTTTTCAGGTACACCACCAGACAGCCCAGCAAAATAACTGCAATCCCCAGAAAGGCGGCCATTTTCTCCCAGCGCATGGCCGTACGCTGCTCCTGGGGAACCGGCAACACTGCTATCAGCCGAAAATACCCGATACAGAATAGAAAAGCAGAAACAGCCAGCAGCAGATAGCCACCAAATCTTTCGCCGGGGGGCATCAGAAACAGAAGCAGATAAGAACAGAGAAGAATAAGTGTATTGATCAATGCATCGTTTTCCGGTAAATGCCAGCGTTCCTTCAAGGTAAAAACCCTCCATTCGTTTTGCTGTTATTGAATATCCGATGAAAACTGCTAGCAGCCCCAATCGCAATGCTGGCTCAGCAAAGCTGCAACGGCTTCAAGCCCCGCCTGATCCTCCCGATCAAAACGACCGGTGATGGGGCTGTCGATATCCAGCACGCCCAGTAACTGCCCATTCTTCATCAGTGGCACCACGATTTCGCTGTTGGAGGCGCTGTCGCAGGCGATGTGCCCGGGAAACTGATGCACATCGTACACAAGCTGCGTGCGCATCTCCCGGGCTGCTGCGCCGCACACGCCCCGGCTGAAAGGGATGCGGATGCAGGCCGTCTTGCCCTGAAAAGGCCCCAGCAGCAGTTCCTGATTGCCGGTGTTCAGGTAGAAACCCACCCAATTGATCTTTTCCATAGCCTGCCACAGAAGCGCTGAGGCATTCGCCAAATTGGGCAGCGGATGGGTTTCACCGTCCATCAGGGAAGCCAGTTGCTGACCCAGCAAACGATAAAGGGCTGATTTTTCCTTAGGCCAGTGTTCCATGCGAATCTCGTCGCTCATATAGGTTGCGCACCTTTCCGGGCCCGGACGACCACATGCCGCCAAGCACATCATTCTTTTCCTCAGTATACACCATCTTCCCCACCTTGCAAGGGTGTGCTGTACAAACCCGGCAAAAAAGTTTATAATTATACTATTATCACTTCGTGGGAGGGATTTTGTGAACCGCACGAAAACCCAGAACAATCCGCTGGCAACCAAACGGCAGTTTCAGCCGGAACAGGTGCTGGCGCTTGGATTTCTGATTGCCATCATGGTGGGCAGTCTGCTGCTCTGCCTACCCATCTGCTCCGCCACGGGCACATCCGTGGGGTTGTTGGGAGCTGCCTTTACCGCCACCTCTGCCGTGTGCGTCACCGGCTTGAACATCGTGGATATCGGTCTTGGTTATTCCACTTTCGGACACGGAGTCATCATTGCACTCATCCAGATGGGTGGTCTGGGCTTCATGATCTTTGCCACGCTGGGCATGGTAGCGCTGGGACGGCGCATTTCCCTGCGCAGCCGGGTGCTCATCCGGGACAGCATGAACCAGTCCAGCCTGTCCGGCCTGATTCGGCTGACCAAGTGGACCACCCTGCTGGTGGTGCTGATCGAAACCCTTGGCGCATGCCTGCTGATGATCCGCTTCATCCCCACCTACGGCGTGGGCAAGGGCATCTGGTTCAGCTTCTTCCATTCCATCAGTGCGTTCTGCAATGCGGGCTTTGATCTGCTGGGCAACTTCACCAGCGTGGTGCCGCTGCAAAACGACCCGCTGATCATCGCCACCCTGACCGGGCTGATCATCTGCGGCAGCATGGGGTTTGTGGTGTTTGTGGAATTGTTCAACAAACCCTTCACCCATACCAAGCTGACCCTGCACACCAAGCTGGTGCTGACTTCCACCGGCATCCTGCTCTTTGGCGGCGCGGCAGTATTCGCGGTGTTGGAATGGAACAACCCCGGCACCCTTGGGGGCATGGCGATTGGCAACAAGCTGCTGAACAGCCTGTTCCAGTCCACCACCTGCCGCACCGCCGGTTTCTGCAGCGTGGATCAACTGGCGCTCACCGACAGCTCCAAGCTGTTCTCCTGCGTGCTGATGTTTATCGGTGCATCGCCCGCATCAACCGGCGGCGGCGTGAAGACCACCACATTTTCCATGCTGCTGCTTCTGATGGCAACGGTCATCAGTGGGCGGGAGGACTATGTGCTGTTTAAGAAGCGCATCGCCCGGGATGTGATCACCCGTGCGGTAACCATCGTGATCATCGTGGTAGGCGCCATTATCGGCTGCACCTGCATCATTTCTGCCATCGAGAGCAGCAAGGGCTTTGATATGATTGACTTGCTGTTTGAGGTCACCTCTGCTGTGACCACTACCGGCCTTTCTGCCATTGGCTCGGGCAGCCTGTCCGCTCCCTCCCAGCTGATTTTGATGCTGCTGATGTATCTGGGCCGCGTCGGCCCGCTGACGCTGGGCTTCGCCCTTGCCAAGCGGCTCAGCAATGCGGTGAAGAACCGCATCCACTATCCCGAAGAAAGCATTATGATCGGATAAAAGAGATCAAAGAGAAAGGAAGATTACGATGAAATCCAAGTCTTATCTGGTTTTCGGTCTCGGTCGTTTCGGTTCCAGTCTGGCCCGTTCCCTCTGCGAGCAGGGGCAGCAGGTAATGGCAGTGGATACCAATGAAGAACTGGTGCAGGAAATCGCTCCCTTTGTGACGGAAGCGGTACAGCTGGATGCCACCGACGAAGCCGCGCTGGCTACTCTGGAGGTGAGCAGCTTCGACGGCGCGGTGGTTTCCATCGGCGAAAACGTGCGCGACAGCGTGCTCATCTGCGTACTGCTCAAGGAAATGGGCATTCCTTACCTGATCGCCAAAGCCAACGATGAATTGCACGCCAAAGTGCTGCGCAAGATCGGCGTGGATCGGGTGGTGTTCCCCGAGCGGGATATGGGCGAGCGCGTCGCCAAATCCATCGTCACTCCCGGCGTGCTGGATCTGATGCAGCTGGGCGACGATTTCCAGATCGTAGAGATCCGCACCCCTGCCAAGTGGGCGGGCAATACCCTCATCGGCTTGAATGTGCGCCGGAAATACGGCATCAGCATTTTGGCGGTGCATCGCAATGGAAGCTACATGGTCTCTCCTTCTGCTGACCTGCAGCTGGAAGCTGATGATACCCTGCTGGTGATCGGCAAGGAAGAGGACATTGAGGAGCTGGAGGCATAAGCCGGCGTTCCTTGCGATAGTCTATACTGAATATCCGCTTAGGAAAGGAGAATCGTCATGGAGCAGGCTTCCATTTTTCAGCGTGAGGTTTGCCAGCCCTTCTTTCACAAAGGCAGCGAGGACGGTATCCTGCTGATGCACGGCTTTACCGGCAGCGCAGCCCATATGCGCAAGATTGCCGACGCGCTGGCGCAGAAGGGTTATACCGTTTCCACCATCAATCTGCCGGGACATGCCACCACCGAAGCTGATATGGCAAAGAGCACCTGGCAGGAGTGGCTGCAGGCAGCCAAACAAGCCACTTTGGACCTGAAAGCTCAGTGCGAACGGGTCACCGTTTGCGGCCTGAGCATGGGCGGCGTGCTTTCCCTGTTGGTAGCAGAACAGATGCAGATCGATGCCTGTGTGCCCATCTCCGCGCCGGTGGATGTGAAAAACAAGCTGCTGGGGCTGGCTGCTATCGCCGCGCCTTTGTATCCCCGGGTGGCATGGGGCGGCCCGGGCGAGTATCACAAGGGACTGGATAAGGAATATGACTTTGGCTATTCCGGCTTTCCCACCAAAAAAGGTGGCGATTTGCACCGCCTGATCAAACTGGCAAAGAAGAATCTGTTCAATATCACATGCCCTATTCTGGTGGTGCAAAGCGAAAATGACGAAACCATCTGGGAAGGCAGTGCAGACTACATTCTGGAGAATGTAAAGAGCGAAAAGCGGCAGAAGCTGTGGCTTACCGGCGTACCTCATGTATGCACCATCTCCCCGGAGCTTCCCGCGATCGTGAATGCCATTGACAGCCTGATGGCATCCCTTGGGCAGGAGGGCTGAAGCACGACTTTTTTCTCATACGAAACCGCCGGGAGATAAGCATTGTCATCATTGCCGGCGCATATGATCATCAAGCGATACAGAGAACCGTCCTTCGGGGCGGTTCTCTTTTTTATCCCTTTTCATAACCCAGCCCCAATCGGCACACACTAACCGCATTCTGGATGCGGAGGGATTCTTGTATGCTGTGGATCATTCCCGCCTTTGTTCTGATTGTGGGCGCTATTGCGGTGGCGCTTTATATCCGAACCCATCAACCGGAAACGGTACTTCCCAGCCAAAACGCGCCGCTGGATGATACTTTGCAAACTTATCTGCAAACGCTGGCAAGCCGTCCGCTCAGGCGAACGCCGAACCGGCTGCACGCGCGCGCCCGGTTGCAGCAGGATATGGACGAAGCCCTCGGTTATCTGAGCCAATTGCCTGAGGAAACGCTGCTGCCCGCCTCGCGCTGGCTCAACGACCATGGGCGTATGTTGCAGGAGGAAACCGCAGCATTGTATCAATCACTGAAACACGGCCCCCTCCTGCCAGCCTGTGAGGACGGTGAAAGCCGTGTGGGATGCTTTGCCCGGGTATTCTTTGCCCACAACAACGGTGAATTGACCAGTCCGCGGCTGAAACAGGCGATGGAAGCCTGGCAGCAGCAATCTCCTTTTTCCGTACAGGAACTGGACGCCTTGCATATTGCATTAAAGAACGCTTTGCTGAATCTGCTGTGCGGTCTTGCCTGTCAATGTGCCAAGGAGCAGGAACTGCTGGCAGCGGCAGAGGATACGGTTGCCTATCTTCAAAACCAGCAGGAAAAACAAGCGGTCAAACTGTTCGAGCAAAACCGTCACAACCGGCTCTACATCACTCGGCTTACCAGCAGGGTGCGAAAGGCTCCCGAAGGGGATGCCGCCCTTTGGATGCGCCAGTTGCCGCTGATGTTTTCCCAGCCGGAAGAACAGCTGACCGACGAAGAACGTCTCCATCAGAGCGAGACGGTCCGTTGGGTGAGCAACGCCATTGCCTCCCTGCGTCAGTTGGATCGGCTGCCATGGGAACGGCTTATGGAGGAATGGAGTCTGTGCCATCAGTTATTTTTGCAGGATGCCGTTTACCCCGCCATGGATCTGGAAAGCCGCGCCCACTACCGTCTCCGTGCCGGTGAGATCAGCCGGTTGGGGATGCGGCCCGAACGGGCTGTCTGTGAGGCAGTGCTGAATCTGTGCAGCGGCTATACCCCAGAGGATGTTCGCGCCCATATTGGCTATTATCTGTTGGATGATGGGCTGCCAACCCTGTTGCAAACCCTGCGGCTGAAAGCTGGCTTTCGCCTCCGGCTCCGTCTCGGGCTGCATCTGACCCGCAGCTGGCAGTTACTGTGCTACGGGCTGTTTTTGAGTATTCTGCTCATTCTGATCTGGTCGGGCACATCCCCCTTTTTGTGGCTGCCTGCCGGTCTGCTGGTGAGCATCGGCCTGTTGCGTATCCTGCAGCCCCTGATCAGCCGCGCTGTGATCCCCGGCATGATCCCGCGCATGGCATTGGAGTCGCTGCCGGATGAGGCGCGTACGCTGGTGGTCTGTCCGGTGATGCTGCTGGATGCTGCCCATGCACTGAAAACAGTACGGCAGTTGTCCATCCTGCAAAAAACCAATCCGGATCCCAATCTGCACTTCCTGCTGCTGGGAGATTTCCGGGACAGCATGGCAGGCAGTCTGGCAAGCGACGAAGAAACCGTCAGCACTGCCGCAGCCGCCATCCGCGCACTGAAAACGGATACCGGTCACCCTTTTTTCTATTTTCAGCGGGAGCGTGTGTATCACGACCATGTACATATGAGCCGCGAGCGCAAGCGGGGCGGGCTGGAAACCCTGATGAAACTGATGGAAGGCGAAACCATCGAAGACACCTTTGCTTATGCCTCCATCCCGCCGGAAAAGTTGTCAGGGCAATACCGCTATCTGATCACGCTGGACAGCGACACCCTCCTGCCGCCGGGAGCCGCTTTGCAGCTGGCAGGGGCTATGCTGCATCCTCTTCAGCAGCGCCGCCCATTGGGAGATCATCTCCGGGGCATATCCATCCTGCAACCCAGGATGCAGACCGCCATGCATCTGTCGCAGACGCCGCTGGCACGGCTGCTGGGCGGTTTTGCCGGAATGGATGCCTATCAGGCCGGTCACCCCGATTTCACACGGGATGTGCTGAGGCAGGGCAACTATCAGGGAAAGGGCATCATTGAGCCAAAAGCATTTCTCAAAGCCACCAGCGGACAGATCATTCCGGGTGCCGTATTGAGCCACGACATGCTGGAAGGGTTGTTGGCAGGCTGTGCCCAAGCAGCCCATATCACCCTCTATGAGGGGCATCCGGAAACAGTTCATGGGCTATTGGCCCGTCAGCATCGCTGGACCCGGGGCGACTGGCAGCTTTTGCCCTATGTGCTGGGGATGCTGCCCAAGCGGATACGGCCCGAGCGCAATGCATTGCAACGAAAGGAAAAGCGCCGTATCTGGCAGGTGGCAGGAATAAGCCTGCTCAAGCCCCTGCAACTGCTGACCGTTCTTTTGTGTGTTGTCCTTCATGAGCCATGGTTGCTGGCAGCCTGTATCCTGTCGCTGGATCTACCGCTGTTGTTCAGCGGCTGGCGACAGGTGCCTGCGTTTTTTCTTCGGCTGGCCCTGCTGCCTGCTGAGGCTATGAACCAGCTGGACGCCATTGCCAGGGCATTGTACCGGCTGTTGTTCTCCCGCCAGAAGCTGCTGCAGTGGACGACCGCAGCAGAAGTCTCACGTGCGCAGACAAAACAGGACATGCGCTTTTTCTACATGAGTATGGCTGCTGCGGGCGGTCTGGCGCTTCTGTGTATTCTGCCCGGCGCGCTTCGGCTGCCGGGGATCGTGCTGGCTGCATTCTGGGCCGCTGCGCCTTTTGCTGTGCCGTCGCTGGAGAAACCGCTGCAATCCCCCGTCCGTCCCACAGGATACATGCGGGAGGTGCTGCTTCGACTGGCAAAGAATACCCTGTTGTTCTTTGAAACCGCCATCACGCCGGATGATCATGGTCTGCCGCCGGACAATGTGCAGATTGATCCCAACAAAGGCATTGCCCATCGTACTTCACCCACCAATATCGGCCTGTATCTGTGTGCCCTCACCGCAGCCCAGCGGTTGGAGCTGCTCACCGCCGATGAGCTGGCCCAGCGCATACGCCCTGCTGTGGAAGCCATGGAGCGCATGCCCAAGTGGCAAGGGCATCTGATGAACTGGTACGATACCCGCACCCTTGAACCTCTGAAGCCCCGGTACATCTCCACTGTGGACAGCGGCAATCTGGCTGTCTGCCTGACCACTGCGGCGCAAGGGTTGCGTTGTCTGCTGCATCAGCTGCCGGAATATGACCACGACCTGCCGGTACGGCTGGATGACTTGGCAGAAGAAATGCAATTTCAGCCCCTGTATGATAACCAGGCAGATTTGTTCCGCAATGGATACGATCTGGAGAACGAGCGTTTTTCCGACGGGCATTACGATCTGCTTGCCAGCGAAAGCCGTTTAGCCTCCTTCTATGCCATCATCACAGGACAAGCCCCGCTGCGGCACTGGTTCCGCTTGGGCCGCACCCGGGTGCATGCACGCCATGGACAGACCCTGCTCTCCGGCAGCGGTACGCTGTTTGAGTATCTGATGCCTTTTCTCTTTCAGCCGCCCATGAACGGAACCTTGCTGACCGAAAGTGCCAAAAGAGCCATCCATGTGCATAACGCCCATCAACTGGAGGGCGTCAGCGGAGTCAGTGAAAGCGGATACTACGCCTTTGATCCCAATCTGCTCTACCAATACAAAGCCTTCGGTATGCCTCAGCTGGCGCTGGATCCGCAGGTGCAATGCCAGGTGGTCGCGCCCTATGCCACACTGCTGGCGCTGCCGCTGGAACCCAAAAGCGCATTTGCCAACTTGCTGCATATGCAGAGCCTCGGCATGGAAGGGCCGCTGGGGCTTTTTGAAGCTGCGGATTTTGACCCAGCACGCATCGGAGACGGGCAGCCCATGAAACTGATCCGCAGTCATATGGCTCACCATCAGGGAATGATTCTGTGCGCCATCTGCAATTTTCTCTGCGACAATGCACTGGCTGGACTGTTCTTTCACCTGCCCAAGGCGCAGGCGTACCGGCTATTGTTGGAAGAACCCATGCAACTGTTGCCGGGTGTACTGAAAAAACCGCTTCGCCGTCTGAGCCGGAACACCAAACCGCCCAGCATGTTCGCAGCCCATGATGTACCAAGCCTGCAATTCCCCATCCATGCCCATGTGCTGCACGGTGCCGGAACCACACTGCTGGTGGATGCGCTGGGCGGCGGTTACCTGAGCCGAAACGGTATCATGCTGACCCGTTTTCATTCAAGCTGTAACCTGACATCAGGATTCCGCCTGTATATTAAGGACAGTCAGACCGGGCAGTACTGGCAGGCAACGGAGCCTTCAGCCAAAGCCACCTTCGAAACCGCGCAGGCCGTATTCCAGCTCAGCGTCAGTGATATAGCCACAACCTTGCGGGTATTTGTGGATCCGCTCAGCGGTATGACGGTTCATGCCCTCACGGTGGAAAACCAGTCCCAGGGGCAGCGGATGCTGGAGGTATGCAGTTATCTGGAACCCGCGCTGTTCCCTCAGAAGGATATGGAAGCCCATCCCGCTTATCGAAAACTGTTTCTGGAAACTGCCAAACTGGGCACTTATGGTGTATCCGTACGGCGCAGACCTGTCACCCATTCAGAAGATGAAATCCAGCTTTGGCATGTTCTGTCTTCCGATACCGCGTTCAGCGTGTTTCATATCCAGACAGACCGCAATGCCTTTATCGGCAGGGGCCGGAGCATATATGCACCCCGCGAGCTGGACATGCCCCTGAGCAGTCTGGCAGATGCAACGGGCGCGATGATCGATCCCTGCCTGAGCCTGCGGGGACAGTTTGTGCTCCAGCCCGGCAGCAATGCCAGGCTCGTATTTGTTACCGGCTGTCCAAAACCCAACGAAAACCCAAGCGCATTTCTGCTCCGATGCGACCCACCGGACAGCGTGCTGGGCTGGTACGACGCCGCCCTGACACAGGCTCTGGTAACCGCCCAGACGCTGGATCTTACTCCCGAGGAACAGGCATTGATGCATCCCATCTGCGGCTTGATGAGCTACAATGGTCAACCCTCCCAAACCCGCTATGCAGACAGCAGCCATTTGCCCATTCAGGCCCTCTGGGCTCTGAACATCAGCGGCGACCTGCCGTTGCTCACGCTGGAGTGCCATGACCAAGCCAGCCTGACAGAAGTGGAGCTGCTATTGAAAATCCATGCCTATTGCCGCTTGAGCGGTCTGTGGTTCGATCTGGTTTTGCTGTGCCGGGAAGGCTGCAAGACTGCGCTGTACCGCAGCCTGATGGAGTTGGCCCAGCGCAGCCACAGCAAGGAACTGATCGGGCAGAGTGGCGGCATATACCTGTTTGACCCTGATCATCTGGCTGCGGAGCATCGTGCACTGCTGATGGCTGCCGCCCAGTTGGCTTTATGCACCCATGACGGCAGCATCGCCCAGCAACTGAGCGATCTCCGTACCCCTGCCCAGACCCGGGCCCTGTACCGCCAGAAAGGGAATCAAGCATGGAAACTGGCCTTGCCAGCCGCAGGCGAACTGCTGCTGAGCAACGGATTTGGCGGCTTTACGCAGGAAGAGGGCAACTATGTGATCACCCTGCCGCCCGGGCGTCAAACCCCGGCGCCATGGTGCAATCCTCTGTGCAACGAGCATTTCGGCACGTTGGCTGGAGAAAGCGGCCTGATCTTCTCCTATGCAGGCAACAGCAGCACGGGCCGTTTGACCCGCTGGCCCAATGACAGCATTCACCCGGTTGGCGAGGAGAATTTCTTTCTCAGAGACGAAGGGCAGCGTCTGCTATGGTCACTGACCCGTCAGCCGCTGGGGATGGGGCTGGCGGTTCGCATTACGCATAGCCCGGGCGAGACCATCTACGAGGGATCCGGTTATGGCATTCTCAGCCGGATGCACTGCTTTACCGATTTGGATACCAGCATGGGGATCCGGGTGATCCATCTGAAAAACGAGGATACCACTGACCGGATTCTGACATTCTGTCACTCGCTGGTGCTGACCCTCAGCGACCAGCCAGCCGCATCGCAACTTTGCCGCGCATCCCGCCTTGGCGGGGGATTGTGTCTGCAAAGCCCGATGCTAAACGGTGTATGCGGGCTTTGCGCCGTAGATCCGGAAGCCTCCATTCTGACCAACCTGAGTGCAGGGGCCTTTCAGGGTCTGTGGGGATTGGCTCCAGCTGCCCTCAGCGGAGCGGAAATGCCCGCCTCCAGCGGCGGCAACACTGCCATGCTGTGCCTGACGGTGCAACTGAAACCCGGCGAAACCAAGACCATCACCTGTGCCATGGCCTATGCGGAAAAACGCAGCGATCTGGCCCGTATGTTTCAAAAACTGCGTTTGAGCGGCGCCAGCAAACGCCTTCATCGGGTCAAACAAGCCTGGGAGCATCGGTTGTCTGGAATGCTTTACGACCTGCCCGACAACGGCCTGAGCCTGCTTCTGAACCGTTGGCTGCCCTATCAGGTCCGCGCTGCCCGGCTGATGATGCGCGGCGCATTCTATCAGGCAGGCGGTGCCATCGGTTTCCGGGATCAGTTACAGGACATGCTCAGCCTGATGCACACCGAGCCTCAGCAGGTGCGGAATCATCTGCTGCTGTGCGCCGCCCACCAGTTTGAGGAAGGCGATGTACAGCATTGGTGGCTTCCAGACGGCAGCGGTGTGCGTACCCATGTGAGCGATGATCTGCTGTTTCTGCCATATGTAACAGCCGTGTATGTTCAATCCACCGGCGACCGTTCTGTATTGGAAGAGCACGTACCATGGCTGCGGGGCCATATTCTCAGCGAGGAGGAGTCGGAACGTTACTTCCTGCCTGAAGCAACATCCCATACCGCCCCCTTGCGGGAACATTGCCTGAAAGCCATATTCCGCACGGAGCAAGGCCCTCACGGACTGCCCATGATGGGCAGCGGCGACTGGAATGACGGACTGAACCACGTGGGCGGCGAAAGCGTCTGGCTGGGAATGTTTCTGTGCGAGGTGCTGCGCCTGTTTTTGCCTCTGTGCGCCCCGGAGATCCGCAACCAGCTGAATCAGCAGCGCACACAGCTATTGACAAAGCTGGATCAGTACGCATGGGACGGCGGCTGGTACCTGAGGGGCTGGTACGCAGACGGAACACCGCTGGGCAGCAATCAGTCCGACGAATGCCGCATAGATGTACTGCCCCAGAGCTGGGCTGTACTGTGCGGCGTGTCCCGGGACCGTTGCCAGCCCGCCATGGAAAACGTATGGCGAATGCTGTACCAAAAGGATGTGGGGATTCTGCAGCTCTTCACCCCGCCCTTTGACGGGGAAGCTCAGCCCGGTTCCATCGCTGGGTATTTGCCCGGCATCCGGGAAAACGGAGGACAGTACACCCACGCAGTACCATGGGCTATTGCTGCTCTGCATCAGCTGGGCCAGGACGAACGCGCATGGGAGCTGGCTCTTGCCATACTGCCCACCCGTCATGCTGCCACACAGCAGCTGGCCCGCCGCTATCGGGTGGAACCATATGTAATGGCAGCCGACATCTATGCCCACCCGCAGCAACGGGGCCGCGGCGGCTGGACATGGTACACCGGAAGCGCTGCCTGGTACCTGACAGTGATCACCGAACAGCTGCTTGGATTCCAGAAAAACGGCAATCAACTGCGCTTCCGCCCTGTACTGCCAAAAGGCTGGGATGAGATCCACCTGCGCTACCGCTTCGGTACAGCCACCTATCATCTGCATGCCAATCGGGAATGTCTCACAGCGGTTGCAGATGGCGCAGTCCTGACGGACGGCACCCTGTTGCTCAAAGATGATGGACGCATTCACGAGGCTACTTTCCCAGCGCGTTAAGCGGATATACTGACTGCATCGGCCAAGCGGTATCCCGCCAGCCCAGCCTTGTGGCGGTTTTGCACTCAGCCATTCAACATCACAGATTCCTGAGCCTTACAGGCGCAGTGCCGGCGTATGCCTTGAGCCGCATCTGCAGCGCAAATCAGATTCAAACAGAATCACCCCGGTCATCGGCCCGTATGCCGGGCTTTGACCGGGGTGATCTTCTTATGGTTGTCCTGCCGGTATCTCACCGATTTTCTCACAGCGGACCGTTACGCGGGTTTCGCCGCCAAGGGTGCAGGTGAGCAGTGTCAGCGGATAATCCGTACCTGTCAACTCTTCCATTTGCCGGGGCTTGAGAATCTCCGTTTCGGCAACAGCATAGCAGAAAACATTGCCAGCCATATCTGTGAAAGTGACTTCTGCGCCGGGCATCAAATTTTTCAGATTGCCAAAATGGGTGGCATAGTTATGGGCAATCAGGATCAGATCGTTCAGATAGGCAGACCCGGCAAAACGGCAGGGGGCCTTTTTCAGCTGCGGATAGCTCCAGTCGCTCATCACCGGCAGTTCCAGCCCCAGTTCCGGGATCCGCAATGTACCGATGTACGTATGGCCCTCCACCTCAGCGGTGGGCATCTCCATTTCAGGAAAACGAATATAATCCGGCTGCCATACCGGCATTGGCGCATTTTCATCATCAGGAAGCATCCCGCTGGCTGTTTGCTTGGGATCAGCAGTCTGCAAAGCTGACTCTGCCCCAGAAGCAGGTTGGCCCAAACCCTCCTGCGCATTCAGTTGTTCCAGCACTTGTGCAGCGCTTTTTCCCGCCTGCAGCTCGGTTTGCATATTATACAGCGTCAGTCCCAGAGCGGATGCGATCAGCACAAGCCCCAGCACAATCAGCAAAGTCCCTTTGGCCTTCCTCATTGCTCATTGCTCCATTTCCGGCGCAGCAGTAGCCCGATGATCAATAGCGTCATGCCCAGCACCGCCATCACCGGCACAGGCCACCACAGCAGGCCTGTCTGCGGAATCGTCTGCTGACCGGAAGACGGCGCTGTGTATGTATTGGTGATGATCTGCGCACCATTCTGCTCCCCATAGGTCGCCTGATAGCCAGTGGGAACCGTCTGTTCCCGCACCATCCAAGTATGCCTGGTTTCCAGCCCATAGAAGGTATAGCTCCAGTTGTTGCTGGCATTCAATTCCACCGTCCGGTCCACTGCACCATTGCAGTACAGATCCACCCTGATGGTTTTGGGTCGCTGATCTGTATAGCCCGAGTCCTTCCAGTACTTGATCACCTTCAGATCAAAGAGCTGCGGGCTGCGCAGATACTTCACATCCGCAACCGCATCGTACTGCCAGCCGCCGTCCGCTTTCTCTGGCACAGCCACCAGAAACGGCGCAAATTCATATACCCAATGACCGATCTCTACCCGCTGCCCCAGCACCAGATACAAACCGCAGTCCAGTTTGCTGAACACAGCCTTGCCCTGCTGATTGGTAGAAGCCGCCGTTCCATGCCCCTTTACCTGCTTTGACAGGCGTTCTGCCAGGTCAGCCCAGTCCTGCGCGCCCTCCAGCCGGTTAATATCCACATTGCCCGCCTGATAGCCGCTGAGCAATACAAAGCGCGCTTCCTCGTCCATTCCCGCCACGCGGAACACCTCAAAGGTCGCGCCGGGCAAACCATGGCCCGCCTCCATCAGCCGCAGCGTCAAGGATCCCTCGCGTTCCGGATCGATCCGCTCCGCCAAAGCAGGCAAGGACAACAGTAAACACAGCGCAAGGCACAGCAAGGGGATCCATTTTTTCATCCCGGCTCACCTACCCTTTCTCCTTGATTTCTTCTGACCGCCGGTGGTGATCAGCAGCACGATCAGCAACAGCAGCAACATGGGCGCGGCAACCACCGGAGCCACCAGCAGCGGCTCCACCTGTACCGCATCCGCAACCACGCGGAGCACCTTTTCCTCCTCCGGCGTTTCCACCCTGTGACCGCGTACCAGCAGACGGTGGGAATTGATGCCGTAGGGCGTGCACGTAACCAGGGTGCACAAATCCTGGCCTTCGATGATCTCCAGCGGGGAGAGATCGTAGGGTTCAACGATGAGAATCTGATCTACCTGATAGGTGAGTGTCTCATCGAGAATATGCAAAAAGAACAGATCGCCGTTTTCCAGTTGATCCAGACTGGTAAACAGCTTCGCCGACGGCAGCCCTCGGTGACCGGAGACGGCACAGTGGGTACCGGGCCCGCCCACCGGGAGCGATGACCCTTCAATATGACCGATGGCGATTTGCAGCACGGCATCGGATGTGCCGTGATAAACGGGAAGGGATACATCGATTTCAGGGATCTCGATATAGCCCATGATGCCTAATCCGCTGGCATCCAGCTGTTCTTCATAAAGGCGTTTATCCTCCTCGGTGAGGATAAAGCGGTTTTCCCTCAGGGGAACGGATTGATTGTACTCCCGGGCTGCTGCCCAGATCTTTTCATACTGACGGTTATCGATCGTAGACACAGCCTGCGTATAGCTGGCTATGGCCCGGGACTGGTGCAGAGAGTTCCAGTAATCCGAAAAGGTCGGGTACACAAGGAGCGCCACGCCTGCCAGCAGCACCAGTACCAGAAACACATTGGACCAGTTCTTTTTCATGGACGCACCTTTCCTGTACTGCCGCCGGGAGGGAGCATTCCCCTCCCGGCGGCGCAAAATCAATCAAGCTTTATGCTTGAAAACAATCAGTTGCCTTCGCCTACACGGCGCTTGGTGACCAGCAGCACGACCGCCAGCAGAACAAGCACGCCGCCTGCCACGTAGAAGATGGTGGTGCCAATGCCGCCGGTGGTGGGAAGTATGGCGCCTTTGTTGTTCTTTACGCTGGCCTTCACAATGCCGGTAGCGGTATTGCCAGTCCCCTCGGTGTTATCCACCTTCACCTTCAAATCGGTAAGAGCAGGGTTTTCGCTGTCCGTAGACGAGTAGGCATGACCATTGCTGGTATTTGCAGATATAACAATCGTAATGGGATTTGCGAGCTTGTTATAGTTTTCAGGCGCTTTCGTCTCAATGAGGCTGTATGTACCATCATCCAGACCGCTTACCTTGAACCGACCATTTTCGTCCGACACAAGGGGGGTGGCAGCCTCCTGACTATTTACCCATCCGGTCAGCTTACCATTCGCATCCACCGTTGCAAATTGATTCTTATCGTTCTTCAAAACGAACTTGGCATCTTTCAGCAGGGTATTGTCAGTGCCGTCCACCTTGGTCACATCCAGTTCGTAGGTGAATACCACGACCTCGTCCCACGGCGTTGTGGTGGTGTCTCCATCGGTAGTGCCATCCCCGGTGTTATTGGGGTTGTTGGAGAAAGACAGCTTCGACTTGTTCAGATTGCCATCAAGACCAATCACAGCGCTGCTGTTGAGTTCAGCAGTGAAATCCACCCGTACATTCTGACCGCTGTAAGCTTTCAAATCATGGATGCGCACCTCAAATGTGCAGCCATCGTCGCAAGCGGTGTTTACGGTATAGTTGGTGCCATTGATCAGATGGGTTTCCCCCACGATCACCTCCACGGAGTCTGCGTTAAACGTGAGACCGGGATCCATCTTGTCATGGAAGACCATCAGGTAACGGTCGTAATGGGTCAAATCCGGTACTTTGCTGTACAGGGAGAAGGGTACATCATCCCCGATGCAGTAATCAGCCACATCATTGTAACCCTCGCCATACTGATAGGCATTGGCAGAGGTTGCGTTCTCAGTATATTTTTCGTTTTCCTGCACTTTCTTCTCATGGGTGGTGGTAGCAGTCTTCGGTTCCAAAGCAACATTGCCCACGACCTGAACCATAAATTTGGTATAGGCCTCGCCATCAGGCATGTTCGCGGTTGTTTCTTTGACAAAATAGTAACCGGGTTGCGAAAGAGGAATCGTATACTGGCCCTCAACAAATGTGCTGCTTGCGGCAGGTGTTCCCAGTTTTTCTGAGGCAGCCTTTGCAAAAGCATCCACATTATTAGTATTCAGCGCCTCGGTCAATGCTTCCAGCGTGGCATAGTCCGTTCCATTGACAGAGATGGGCAGGAAATTCTCGCTGACACCTTCACCCAGTTCGATATTGCTGAGCACGTAATTGGGATAATCGCCGGAAATGTCACCGGTAAAGATCTGGTACGCCTGATAGGTGTGTCCGGGATCAGCATTATTGATGGTAATGGAGTAGCTGGCTGCATCCGTAGCCCATGCCGCATTGCACAGGCCCAACAGCAACAAAGCCGCCAGGATCAAAGCAAACAGTTTTTTCATGGTTTTCATCCTTTCGTGAATTTGGTGAAATCCTTGGTTGACATATGGGCAGTACTCAGGAAAGCTTATGATTCATTCGCCCTCCTTTTCCTGTGATGGTTTTTATACAGAAGCGTCAGTGCCATGCAAATCAGCAGTGCGCCTGCGCCCGTATACAGATGGGTACCCATGCCGCCGGTCTGCGGCAGAACATAGGTGGGTTTCAGTTTGTTGGTAATGATCAGCGCGCCATCACCGGAAAGGCTGGCATCTTCCGGCAGTTCAACCGCTGTGCCAGTTCCTTCCACCGTGTAGGTGGTGATGTAGAGGTTCTGCATCCCGATGCCGCCGCTGGTGATGGAGATCTCCTTCACATAGTAGGTTTTGCCGGATGGCAGGGTATGAGCAGCTTCCCATGTGTTGGCTTGCGACAGCTGACCATCCGTGATGATACGCACATCCCCGCTGCCGTCTTCCCCCTTGGCCCACACCTCGTAGTTGACCGTATAGTTGGTCGGCTTATCCGTCATCTCCTCGCCATTGGCATCCTGCCAGATTTTTTTCACTGTCAGGGCAATGGTTGCGGGCGGTTCATAGGTTTGATCCTTGGTGTTGGTGATCTCAATGGCTTCGCCGCCCGGAGCAGCGCCGTTGTTTTCGTAGGAGACGATATAGCCATCCACGGCGTTCTCCACAACATAGTAGCGGTAGCGGTACTTGCCATCAGGGGACATTCTGGGCAGGTCGTAAATGGTCTTCTGCCACCCATCCGTTGCTTTGATGGTATATTCATCATACAGAACTGCATCCTCCGGAAGGCTGACGCCGCCGCTGCGGGAGGTGGAACGGAGGGAGTAGGCAGAAGCAGAGGAAACCGTCGCTTCCAATTGCGTCCACGTGCCATTCGTTCCATGATATCCCTGCTCTTTTTTCCAGATGATCGAACCCGATGACCCTGCTACAAATTCAAACGTATATAAGAATTCCGGGACTCCACTATTCGGTTGTTCATACGAATAGTGGATCTCTCCACCCTCATATGAAAAGGATTGATCATTTACCTCGGGCTTGTCCCAAGTAGCCGAATAATACTGCCATTTCCAGGTTATGATCGAACCCTTTGGCACCTCGATTTCACCGAGTGTCCGCTCGTAAGCATGAACCAGCGTACCACTACTCGTATCGGGCGTATACAGATCCAGACTGATCTTTACCATTTCCACGGGTTCGGCTACGCATACACCTACGCCGTGGGAGCCAACGCATTGGGGATCGCCGCACAATTCGCAACTGCCATGATCCTCGGGAATACATTTGTAATCACCGCAGAATTCACATTCGGAATGAAGAACATCCATCTCCCCGCA
This sequence comes from Clostridiales bacterium, assembly GCA_015056245.1. Taxonomy (GTDB): domain Bacteria; phylum Bacillota; class Clostridia; order Christensenellales; family Aristaeellaceae; genus Limiplasma. The sequence goes on from SVGQ01000012.1 coordinate 34,855, forward strand.
ACCCGGGCAAATAACGATCTCAACCGCAGACTGCCACAATTGGAAGGTGATGCTGTCAACCTGCGGGGTACCACCGGCCCAGCTCTTCTTTACCGCCAGCTGGGTGCGCTGGGTATTGGTGATGGTCACTGAACTGTCGGCAGCTGCCTCAAAATGGATGCCGTCATCGCTGTTGCTGTAGGAAACGGTGAAGCCGTCCGGCACATCCTCAACGAAGTAATATACATACGCCTCGGTCAGCTGACCATCCGCGTCCGTTGCATACTTCTCCAGCTGATCCACCGTGGCATGCCATTCATTGTCAGCGGTCAACTCTACGGATCGACTGAATTCCTCATCAATGGCACCAGTCGAGCCGATCATGCGTTTCAGCGTAAGCTGGACAGAGGATACCGGAACATCCGTCATCGCGTTGCCATCTGTATCCTTCCAGACCTTATCGACCTGCATTTCGGTCTCATTGGAAGCCCGTTTGTTGGTGATCACAAGCTTTCCATCCGCAGGGGCGCGTCCATCAGTGTGACTGTAGGTAACTTCGTAGGGCGCTTGTTCCATCGGCACGCCGTTGACGGCGGTTTCCGTTACCATGTAGCTGTAGCTTATGGTTCCGGAGTCTATAGTGACGCCGTTGGGCAGGCCTGTCCACTGATAGCGCCAGTCTGTGCCGTTGACCGGCAGTTCGATCTCCGTCTGCCATTTTCCTGCGGCTTCATCGGCGAAGGTATCGTCCTTTACGTAGCCATCCTTGGTTACGATCCAGCGGGTCAAGGCCAGCGTGACCGATCTGGCAGGCGTTTCGCCCTCCGCCCATTGCTTCTCCACTTCGAACCCGATATTGCGGATGGCGGCGTTCTTCACCTTGATCACTTCAAAGACTTTGCCGTTATCCGTAACGGAATCAGAGGGTACCAGCTCCACGGTGAAATTGCCCTGATCCAGTTCCTCGATGAAGTAAGCGTAGCTTTCTTTCAGATCGTTGTTCTGGTCGTACCTTGCCATGGGCAGATCCACAAAATTGTATATCCAGCCCGTGCCGCTGTTGATAACGGTATAGTCGCTGACACTGTAGATGTAGGGTTCCCAGAAGGCATCCTCCACCAGCAGATTCTTGCGCAGCAGACGGATCCTTACAGCAGGCAGAGGCAGATGGGATGTATCTCCCACAAACTCCTGATAGTTACCATCGCTGCTGACAGTGTACCATATCTCGTTGCGGTAAGCGTACTGGGTCTCCTCAATAGACCAGAGCTCATAGCCCTCGTCGTTGATACCCTGATAGATGTACTGGCTGCCGCCCTCGTCGTACCATTCCTTTTGCACACGCAGGTTGGTCTGAAGCGTACGGCTGCCGTCCCTTCGGTTGGTGATGACGAAGTTGCCGCCGGTATCGCTGCTGTAGCCGGTAATGATATTGGAAAAGCCCGAGCCGGGGGTTTCGGTGACATAGTACTTGTAGTGCACTCTGCCAAGGACGGGATCCTCCCCTTCCAGCGGCAGGTTTTCCCACATGCCTTTCCAGTTGCCGGCAGCGTTCAGCTTGATGGTATCGCTGTAATCGCGGTCAATATACTGTTGCAGATCGGAAACATAATTCGAATGGTCCGGCGGCATGGATACTTCGGCTTTGATGTTGGTGATCTCCAGACGGGATGCCAAATCACCGTTCCATTCATAGCCGCCCGAAACATGCCTGAAACCGCCTGTGAGCGTCATATCCGCTGTCACAGCAGGAATCGTGAAGGTGTACCAATCCATACCATCCCGATCATCTTCCTGAGCGGTGTAGCCATTGATGTACGGAATGAACTGCCCGCCACCATTCGTATTAGTGTGCATGCCATTCAGTTTTACGCACACATCAAATCTCAGTGTGGAACCAACCTTTGCCGTAACAGTCTGCGAAACAGAATTTTGCTTGTTACCATCAACAATCCGAATGGTTACCATGGTGTTTTGATCATCGAGATTCTCATTCTCACCGTTGATCTTGTCACCATGCTTATTCAAAAGTTCTGTCCACTTGTCCGCAGGAATAGCGTAGCGCCGCAGCACAGCAGTAACAGAGGATGGCAGATACTTGCTTTCCACCTGCGAACCATCGCTGTATTCCCAGAGTTTCTGCACATTCTGCGTGGTAGCCTGACGCTTGTTTTCCACATAGAGGATATCCGCCTGTTCCTCCAGATTGGGCACCTGATCCATGACCACATCATCCGGATGGGCCACTACAGGATTCTTTTCCTTGGACCAGTAGAAATACCTTCTGGGGGCGGGAGAGGGCATATCGTAGCCGGTGATGGTGGCAGTTTCCTCGATGCAATACAGTGTATCGTATGCAAGGCCGCCCTCGGCGGTATCAGTTGTGGGCGGTTCCAGAATGATCTCGCCGTCCGCATTGGTAACAAGCTCCTCATGGATGACCTGCCAACTGCCATCCTTGTATGCTGACAGTTTGAAGGTGACACCTTCAAGGCCGTATACCTGATTGGAAGCATCGTGCTTCATGAGAACCATGCTCCGGTTGACGATGATACCGCCCGCACCGGAGCTTACCCATTTGATATCCGAGCTGGTGGTGTTGCTCTTGCCCTGATTGTCATCATTCTCAATATCCACCGTATTGGTGATATCAAGCGCAACATTATTATGCTGCGGGCTCATGGATACCCGGTAATCATACACAAGAACCAGGGCGCAGGCGTCCGGCACCACCAGCTTCATGGTGCGGCTGGCCCAATCCTGACTGTCATCCTCGGTATAGATGAACTGCCACTGAGAGATATCCACTTCCTGGCCAATGACCAGATTGCCGTTTTCCATCAGCGGCTGACCGTTGGCATCGTAGTCGGCATAATACAGCTTTACGGTTTCGGGCAGAAGCGTCAATTTACGGTTGGCTTCGATCTCCGTTCCGGCAATCGGCACTTTGGGATTGGACTGACTGTAGCTGGCCTTGTCCACGACGGTAATGCTGTTCTTCTCAGGATCCAGATCCACCTGCGACGGGTTGATATCCACCTGATAATGCAGCGTACGCTCGCTTTGGTCATAAATCGGCGCATTCTTGGTCAGGGTCTCGATGTAGGGCTTGGTCTGTTCGATGGTCACAGTCTGGGTCTGTTCGTCATGACCCAGATGGCCCTCGTTACTGCTCAGCGTTGCGCTGTTGGTCACCTCGCCCAGTTCCTTGCGGTATTGCCCATCCTGATGGTTGGGCATGTTTTCATCGGTCACCCTGCAGTAATAGGAAAGCCAGATCTCTTTCCCCTTACCCATGAGATTCTTACCGCGCCAGTATTCACCGTCCAGCGTGATGGTAATCTCTCCGGTGGCTGCGTTGTAGGTGGCAGAATAACCGGAGAATACATCGCTGCTATAGAGGTCAACAAGTTTCAGTGTGCACTGGCTCCGATCCGCAGACCATTCGTCTACCTGAAACCAATAGTTGGTATTGTCGATACTGACAACGCCATTGGCATAATCGAAATCCGGCTCAATGATTCCCTCAGGCAGCGTATCGGTAATGGTGAGGGATTCATAATCCTGATGCTGATAAACCTTCACCTTCCAAAGCACCTGACCCGTAGCGTTGGTCACGCTGCTGGAACCTTCCGATTGCGGACCGTTGAAAATCCAGCCGTACTTGGTCAGCGGAGGAATGTACGCCAGTTCCAGCTGCTGGGTTTGGGTGGCTGTGCTGGTAATCGGCACTTCATCCTTGATAAAGTCGGCAGAAACAGTATTTTGATACTTCAGCGAAACGGGGGTCTGGTCTTCTGTTGGCAGCAGATCCTCACGAATGGTGAAATAATACCGGATATTCAATTCCTTTGCCAAGCCGGACAGATCGGCTGCATTGGCGCCCTCTTCCGGGGAAAGGGTGATGGTCAGCTGTCTGGTCTGGGCATCATAGGCAGGCTCAATGGACAATCCGGCCTCATTCGGATGCATAAGGAGGGAAAAATCGATCGTACCATCGCTGTTTGTGGTAGGCGTAATCGCAGAATTACCAACATAGATGGTGGTCAGGGTCAGTTTCTCCGGGAACTCCTGAGGCAGTGTATCGGTTACCACAACCTCATCGTATACGGTTTCGGGCTTTACCCGCACAATCCAGCCAAAATTATTTGGATTATAGGTGGTTGAGGTGGTGACACCATTGGTGCCCTCCTGCCAATCCATGTTCATTTTGCTGAGGCGCTTGGGCGTGTTCAGTTTGTTTTTGTACGTAAACTCATCGCTGCCATAGGGTTCGCTCTGACTATTCACATACACGGAAACTGTATTCTTGTGATTATATTCCTTCTCCGTGCCCTCCTGGGGCAGATCGCCGATCTGACGGGCAACCACTTTCAATTGCAGGTTCTGATTCTTGCCATAATGGGTCGCATCCGTTGCGGTACTTTCATCGGAATCGGGCTTGATCGTAACAGTGATTTTTCCCGTAGAAGGATGATAGATGCCGGTGACATCCAGCCCGCCAAGGTCATCGCCTTTTTGAAGGGTCAGTTGTACATCCTGATCTGCGGAACCGTCGGCAGGCGGCGTGAAGATCAGCTTGGATCTGCCAAGCTGAATCTCTGTCAGTTGAACATTGGCAGGATCCGGCAGTGTATCCTCGATCACGATCTGTTCATAGTCATCCTGCTGGAACACATTGATGCTCCAGGAGAATGGATTTTGCTGATGGCGGTAGGTGCACTCAGAGGAATGGTCCTGAGCATCGCCGCAGCATTTGCTCACCGGATTGGACAGATTGGGAACATAGACAGCCTGTGCATAATCATTGGTGCTGCCTACGTTAATGGAGTTGGCAAAATAGGTCGTGTTCGCCAAATCCTTGGTAACAGCTGTGCTCTGATAGGTAAGGACAAAGTCCTTGCCCTTGTATTCCTCCCATTTTTCCGACTGCGCGTCCAAGGTAAATTTGAACTCATTGAATATCATGTTTCCATGAGTTGCGTCGTTCAGATCAGCAATGCGGATCGGATCTGCATAAGCATAATCGTCGATGGGAGGCGTATAGGCTTTTACCGTGGCAGCAGGATCTGCCGCCAGCATGCCATCCAGCTGAGAAAGCAGCGCAGTCAGCTGGGAATAGGTCATGTAATGGCGGGACTTGTTGGTCATATTGTCAGAGCAGACAATCGAATCACTCAGGCCGTCGCCGGGAATGGGAATGGTAACCGTCCAATCCAGCGTCATCTGCTCACTGTTCTGTTCTGGGGTGCCGACTTCCTTGGTCACCTTCTGGTTTTCCCGGAAAATATTGTCCACCCGGTATTCCGTATCCGTTACCGGCTCATCCTCGGGATTGAGCAGCGTCACTTTGTTGGTTTCTGAATAATAACCGGCAAAGTCTTTTTGCGGCTCGGTTTCATAGGTGATCGTGTATTTGGTTGTATTGGGCTGACCCTCCAGCTGGGAGAACTGAATTTCCGCTACCGTTTGATCGCTCTCGTCCCTGACAATCTGTACGCCGCCATTCATGGGCTCAATAATGATGGAGTTGTCATCAGCCGGCAGGCCATCCAGCATTTGATCCCTCAGCTTCAGGCCCGCCACATCTCTTCCGTCGGCATTGAAAACAATGGTCCACTTCAAGCGGTCGCTGTCCTTATCATAGCTGCCGGATTTCTCCAGCATCGTCTGGATGATATTTTCTTTGTGCTCGGCATCGTCCTTTACCTGATTGGGCGTGTCTTTTCCTGCCACAGCCGTCGCCTTGTTGTTCAGCCACAGATTCAGGTTCTGATAGCCCAGATCCTTCAACTGCACCGTATAGGTGACCACGTAGGTGGAGACCGTTCCGCCCTGAGCCACGCCGGGCAGGGTGATATCCATCTGGTTTCCATTTGCCGCGAAGGTATAGCCATCCGCGCCGTCTGTTTTTTCCGGAACCGTCACGCCGTCAAGGGTCACGGAGGTGATGGTCTGGGATTCGATCTCGACGCCCTGAGGCAAGCCCAGCACGTCCGTGAGCACAATATCACCCGGTGTACCCTTGCTGGTTACCGTCACCTGATAGGAGAGGGTATTGTTCATGGGATCATAGGCTTTTTCGCCCATGGGCACTTTTTGTGTTTTCAGGCTGTACAGTGCTGTTTCGCCCTCATCGCGCTTGATGTCTCCCGCGTCCACGGTGAAATCCACATGATCTTCGAACTCCACACGGATGCTGCCATCATTTTGGGTGGCGCTGGCATCAATCGCACACTCAAAGAACAGATTGCCTTCGCATGTGTCGCTGTTCGTCAATTGATCAAAATGAATATTCAGGCAATAGGTGCCATCTCCGTTATCCGTAATGGTAAAATAACCCATCTGCTTGTTGGACAGGTTGGAAATGGGGATTTCTATGTTGAGCAAGCCGCTGTCCGTGATCTGGACCTCTTTGGGAAGATCGTACCGGAAATCCAGCACAGGCGTTTCACCCTGCAGCACACTCTCAGGCACTAGGAACTGAATGTCAATCGCCGTAGCATACTGACTTTTCTCCGGATCGTAAATGGTAAAATAACCATCCTTGGTGTTTACCGAAATGCCGTTTTCTTTGATATATTGTCCAAAATCCGTCGGATCCTGAGCGGTGCTTTCCTCATCCGCATCATCCAGCGTTGCGGACTGATCCTCCTGAGGCCCCTGTGCCGATGCGCTGCACGCTTCGCTGTGCACATGCTCTTCCAATGAACAGATCAGATTTCCATCAGCATCATAACAACCATAGGATTCTTCCAGCGACAGCATCATAACGCCGCCTGCCGGGGTGGTGGAATGCGTATGTTCCTGCTTGCCGCAGGCATAACGGCAGTCTGCCCCATGGAAATGCTCGGGCTGCTGGCAAGTCAAACTCCAATTTTCATCATAGCAAAGCTCGCCATGGAAATGTTCTTCCATGCCGCAATAATAATGAATGGCTGCAGGATCCTCCAGACACTCATAGCTGTGGCGATGCTCCGGCTCAATGCCGCAAAGCAGGGTGAAGTTCTCACCGAAACAGAGGTAGCCATGGAGATGCTCTTCCGTGCCACAGTAGAACACCGCATTGGTCAGATCCTCCAGACAAAGTTCGCCGTGGAGATGATCATCGGCATAACCGCAAAGGAGGTCACCCGCTTCATTCACGCATTCCGCGCTGTGATGGTGTTCGGGAATGCCGCACAAATAGATTGCTTCTACCTCTGGCGTGGCGGTGGGCTCGGTGCTCACTTCGGGTGTGGCAGTGGGTTCGGTACCCACTTCGGGCGTAGCAGTAGGCTCGCTGCCCGCTTCGGGTGTAGCGGTGGGTTCACTGCCCGCTTCGGGTGTGGCAGTGGGTTCGGTACCCACTTCGGGCGTAGCAGTAGGTTCGGTGCCCGCTTCCGGCGTGGCGGTGGGCTCGGTGCTCGCTTCGGGCGTGGCGGTGGGCTCGGTGCTCACTTCGGG
>SVGQ01000129.1 GCA_015056245.1 Clostridiales bacterium
CCGAGGACGAGGTAGACCACCTCTTCCGCATTATGAACCAGCTGACCAGCGAAGGCGTTGGCATTATCTACATCAGTCACAAAATGGACGAGATCCTGCGCATCTCCAACGAAGTGACCATCATGCGTGATGGCCAGTGGATCGCCACCAAGGATGCCAAGGAGCTTACCAAGGCTGAGATCATCCGCCTGATGGTGGGCCGCGAAATGAACAATCAGTTCCCGCCCAAGAACAATCAGATCGGCGAAGTGCTGCTGGATGTGAAGAATTTCTCCGGCATGTACGAACCCACCTGCCACGATGTGAGCTTCCAGCTGCATAAGGGCGAGGTGCTGGGTGTTGCCGGTCTGGTGGGCTCCCGCCGTACCGAGCTGCTCAACACCCTCTTTGGTTACTACACCAAGGGCGGCGGCGAGGTGCTCATGCACGGCAAACCCATCAACAACGTAACCACCGACGAGGCCCGCAAAAACGGCTTCGCTCTCATTACCGAAGAGCGCCGCGCCACCGGTATCTTCGGCGAAAACAGCATCCTGTTCAACTCTATCATTGCCAATGTGGATGCCTACGGCTCCCCCCTGTTGAGCAATAAAAAGATGGATCAGGATACCGACTGGGTCATCGACTCCATCAAGGTCAAGACCCCCAGCAAGAAGACCCACATCAAGAGCCTTTCCGGCGGCAACCAGCAGAAGGTCATCATTGGCCGCTGGCTGCTCACTCAGCCGGACGTGCTGCTGCTGGATGAACCCACCCGCGGCATCGACGTAGGCGCCAAGTACGAGATCTATCAGCTGATCCTGAATCTGGCAGAACAGGGCAAGGGCGTTATGATGGTATCTTCCGAAATGCCCGAGCTGCTCGGTATCTGCGACCGCATCCTGGTCATGTCCAACGGCCGTCTGGCCGGCATCGTGGAGCGCGGCAAGGACTTCGGCGATATCCCCGGCGAACAGGAAACCATCATGGCTCTGGCGGCCAAGTATGTGTGATGAGGTGAAAACGTATGACTAAGAAAAAGATACTCAGCATCATCATGCTGGTCGTGCTGGTGGCCGGCATCGTATGCGCGGTTTACGGCAGCACCGGAACCGCCATCTACAACAATGCTGCTGAAATGCTGGGCGGCGATAAAAAGACCGCCATGGTTTACATTCAGGAACCTTCCAAGCTGACCGAGCTGGGCAACATCGGCAAAGTGGGCGCGGATAAGGTGAAGGATTTCCTCAAGAGTCTGGGCGCGGATGCCGCTGCGGTGGATGCCGCCGTGGATCAGCGCATGGCTTACGAAACCGCCACGGCCAACGCCAAGGATCGCGAAAAGTTCCTGGTGTATGCCCAGAGCGTGGATCCTACCGTTACCAAAGACAACCTGAACGACCTGATCAAGAACCGCGACGTAAGCGAGCCCATGCGCAAGGCTATGGCCATGCAGGAAATGGGCATCGAGGATGAGGCGGCCTTTGATCAGCTGGGCAGCAACGAGACCCTGATCGCCATGTATCAGGAAGTGCTGCCTCAGCTGCTCCAGAACAAGCACATGACCAGCGCGGTCATCTGGCAGTTCATCGGTATCATCCTGATCGTGGGCGCTCTGGCCTACTTCCTCATTCAGGCCATGGATATCAAGCCCCGTGCCCGTACCAAGGCCGTTAACCCCAAGGTGGAAAAGACCACCTCCTTCCTTCTCAACTACGCACTGTTCATCATCATGGGTCTGATCCTGGTGGTGGTTTCCATCATCCGTATCGACTTCCTGAGCATGAACAACATCCTCAACATCCTGCAGAACGCTTCCACCAAGGGTATTCTGGCGCTGGGCTGCGCCGGTCTGATCGTTCTGGCCGGTACGGACCTGTCCATCGGCCGCGTGCTGGGTATCTCCGCCGCAGTTACCGCTTCTCTGGTGCAGTCCACCTCCTACATCAGCCGTATGTACCCCACCATGGTACAGCCTCTGGGCGCTTTCGGCCTGCTGATCCCGCTGTTTGCCTCCATCGCTGTGGCTGTGGCCTTCTGTATGATCAACGGCTTTGGCGTTGCCAAGCTGCATCTGCACGCCTTCATCGTCACCTTGGGTACCCAGCTGATCGCTTACGGCGCCAACTGCCTCTACATTGAGTCTCAGCCCTCCGGTACCGCTCAGGCCCTGTCCACCTTCGACCAGACCTTCCTGAACATCGCTGCCGGTGCCATCAAGATCGGCGATGTGCGCATCCCGCTGGTGGTGCTGTACTTCATCGTTCTGGCGATCATCATGTGGGTCATCTGGAACAAGACCAAGCTGGGCAAGAACATGTTCGCCGTTGGCGGCAACACTGAAGCTGCCGCTGTTTCCGGCGTAAACGTGGCCAAAACCATCATGCTGGTGTACCTGATGGCCGGTATCCTTTACGGCATCGCCGCCTTCCTGGAGGCTGGCCGTATTACCGCCGTTGGCGCTAACACCGGTCTCAACTACGAAACCGATGCCATCAGCGCGGTCGTGGTCGGCGGCGTCAGCTTCTCCGGCGGCGTTGGTACCATTCAGGGCGTTGTGATCGGCGCTGTCATCCTGCAGGCCATCGTGTACGCTCTTCAGTTCCTGGGCGTGAACCCCTACATCCAGTACATCATCCGCGGTTTGATCATCATTCTGGCTGTTTCCATCGACGTACGCAAGTACATCGTCAAGAAGTAAGCCATGAGTATGAATCAGGACGGCCGTCAGGCCCGCGCGCAGATGGAAACCGCAAAGGCTGAGGTGGAAAAGAAAACCCAGCAGCTTCCCCGCCGGTTTGGCATCTACGACAAGATCAAGGATCATGTTTCTCTGCGCACCATCGACGCGATCATTATCGGCACTTCGTTGCTGATCGTGGTGCTGCTGGTGGTGGGGATCCTTACCGGAAACCCGCAACAATAACAACCGGATGATGAAAAATGACCCTCTCTGCCGGTCGGTTGGCTGGCAGAGAGGGTTTTTTGTGACAATGAAAAGGGGCTGCGCCTTTTTCTGTGCAGCCCCTTTGTATTCCTATCCTTACATCCCCGCAAACACCCGCATGGCCTTCTCCACATCAGCCTCCATGGCCTTCTGGGCTGCCAGCGCCAGATCATGGTAGAAGGTCACATCACCCTGCGCCAGCATGTCCTTGACGGCGTTCACGCCAGCCTTGGACATGTAGCTGTAGTAGTTCACCTTGCGGATGCCGTTCCGGATGGCGATGCGGTAGTCCTCGTCGCTGACGCCGCTGCCGCCATGCATCACCAGCGGCAGGCCGGTCTTCTCGGCGATCACCTTCACCCGCTCCAGATCCAGCACAGGCTTGCTCTTGTAGATGCCGTGAGCCGTACCGAAGGAGGGAGCCAGCGCGTCGATGCCGGTATCCTTGCAGAAGGTTTCGGCCAGCTCCGGATCGGTGTACACAGGCCCGGCAGCGTTCTCTTCCCCGCCACCCTCTCGGGCCGCCAGCTGACCGATCTCCGCTTCCACGCTGGCACCGTACTGCTTGGCCATGGTCACGGCGGTGCAGGTGTTCTTCACGTTTTCCTCATAGGGCAGCACGCTGCCGTCGTACATCACGCCGGTGAAGCCCATTTTCAGGGCTTCTTCCATGTAGGAAAGGGTCTCGCAGTGATCCAGATGCACGCATACCGGCACCTTGGAGGCCTTGGCGGCCTGCACCATCACCGGGCCGATGACGCTGAGGGGGGCCACCGGCTCGTGCAGCTCTGCGTGGCTGATGATCACCGGCACATCCAGCCGCTGTGCCGCATCCAGCACGGCGTTTAAGCATTCCAGATTGGGGGTGTTGAAAGCGCCGATGGCGCAGTTTTTCTCCGTGGCAATGGACAGAATTTCGTTGAGTGTTACAAGCATGGCTTATATCTCCTTATAGAAAGCGCGCAGTTGTTTGTACAGCTGATACCGCCGGTGATAAATGGCCTGATGTTCCGGGTTGGGCCGGACGGGCTCCGCGTATCGCCAGAAGCCCTCCGCCAGCTTGAGGGGGCTTTCCCCCAGCACCGCTGACAGGCCCAGAATGGCGCTGCCCATGGCACCGGTTTCCTCCTGCTGGACGGGAATGATCTCACAGCCCAGAATATCGGCCTTGATTTGCAGCCATACGGGGGATCTGGCACCGCCGCCGCAGGCCAGCAGGCGGTTGATGCTCACATTGCCCTCGGATAGTTTCTCCATATTATAGCGCATCTCGAAGGTGACGCCCTCTAAAATGGCCCGGTAAAGATCCGGCAGGCGGGTCTGGGTGGTGAGCCCGGCGATGAGGCCCGTGGCGTTGGGATCCACATCCGGGGTACCGCCCATGCCTTGCAGGAACGGCAGCACCATCAGGCTGGTGGGCTCACCGGGAGCGGTTTCGTTGAGGACGGCATAGACGCTCCTGCCATCCTCCTTCAGGTGGTAGGCCAGCGCATCCCGGCACCAGCGCACCACGCTGCCGGCGGAGATGTTGTAGGCATAGGTCACATAGCCCCGGCCCTCCAGATAGGGCACACAGGCGAAGTTGTTGCGCTGGAAGTCCAGCGTTTCGGGAATGGCAGGATACAGCGGCGTGATGCACTCGCAGGTGCCGGAGGTATCCACCGCGTCACCGATGGCAGCAACGCCCGCGCCCAGCGCGTTGACGATCTGGTCGTGGGTGCCGATGACCACCTGCACCCCTTCCGGCAGCCCCAGTTCCTGAGCCATGCCGGGCAGCAGACCGCCCAGCAGTGTACCGGGCTGAACCACCGTGGGCAGCTGGCTTTCGCTGATTCCGGCTGCGTCCAGCAATGCCTGAGACCAGCAGCCTTTCTCCACATCATACAGCAAAGTGCGGCAGGCCAGCGATACATCCGTCATGCACTTGCCTGTGAGCCGGTAGCAGATGTACCCGGCAATGAACAGGAACTTCCACACCGGGGTCTTTTGCAGGGTATAGAGCATTTTGGCCAGCGAATAGGAGGCATCCGGCAGAATGCGGCAGATGCGCATGAAGGTTTCCTCGCCCACCTGCGATACCAGTGCGTCAAAGGCGGCGCTTTCCGCGTTGCCAAAGTACATCAGGATGTCATCCACCGGGTTGCCGGCTTCATCGATGGCCACAAAGGACTCCCCGAAGGAGGATACCGTCACCACGGCGATATCCTCCTTGTTTGCAAGGCGCGCGGCGCAGTCCCGGATGACCCGGAACACGGAGGCAGCCAGCACCAGCGGGGGCAGGTTCACCATGCCCGCCGCCAGCGGATATTCCTCATAGCTCATGGCCAGCTGCACGCCGGTATGGTCGAAGGCGACACATTTGCAGCCGGTGCCGCCAATGTCGATGCCAAGGGAAATCATGGGGTTCCCTCCTTAGTCGATATCCACCCAGTCGTAGCCCAGATAGGTGGTGAAGGCCTCCTGCAGAATGGCCTTGTAGTGGCCTTCGCAGATGGCGGTGTGATGCTTGAAGCCGCCCCGGGCCAGCCGGATGAGCTTGTCCTGCAGATTGTCGATCTCCGCCACACCGCCGCAGCCGAAGAATTCGGGTTCGATCACATCATCGGTAAACTTGCCTTCGCTGGCATAGATGACGATCTTGCCATCCTTGGTCTGGCAGTTGGAAATGGTGATGGGCATGGCCTTGATGCGGCCTTCGTTGCAGCCCCAGCCGCTGCCGGGATCGTTCTTGGCGAACATCTTGTGCTCGGTAACGGTGCCCTTGCAGGTCATCAGGCTCTGGGCCACGGGACCGCAGTGGAACAGGATCACCTTGTTTTCGTCGTCGCCATAGTTGTTGTTCCAGTCCAGCACAGCGGTGGCGCCCTCGGAAGCCAGACTCATGGCCCGCATGGTGATGGCGGAGCACATGTCGATCTCGCAGGAAGCTGCGATGCCCCGGTCGTTCAGTTCGCTCAGCAGTACGCAGGGGCAGACCCGCAAGTAGGTCTCCATCTCGTTCCAGCAGCGCAGGGCCAGCGCGTCCAGATGATACTCTTCGATGTATTCATCGATGACCACGGATACCTTGGCAAGGGTCAGGGCGTTTTCAGCGGGCACCAGGGAGAAGTCGGTGTAGTTCTTGAGCCGCTCCAGCTTGGCCAGCACGATGGGATCATCGTTCTGCTTGCCGCGCACCTTCTCGAACAGCTCGCTCAGGTCGAAGGATTCCACATTGATGCCGTGCTTCTGCATGGCGATCTCGTCAAAGCGCACGGTCTTGAAGGCGGTGGTGCGGGCACCGATGCAGCCCAGATTGAACCGCTTCATGCCATTGACCACCCGGCAGATGGCGGCGAAATCACGCAGGTTCTGCCGGAAGGCGGGGGTCAGGGGATGCACCACATGGGGCTTCATCACGGTGAAGGGCACGTTGTACTGGCAGAACACATCCGTCACGGAGAACTTGCCGCAGTAAGCGTCCCGGCGGTGCTTGAAGTCCATCTTACCGATCTCGTCCGGATAGGCCTGCATCAGAATGGGCACGCCAGCGTCCTGCAAGGCGGTGATGGCGCCGTTTTCGTCCGCGAAAATGGGCATGGAGAAGATCACGCCGTCATACTGGCCCTCGTGCTCCTTGAGCCATTTGGCGTACAGGCGGCCCTCATCGCGGGTTTCCACGCCGCCGAAGCGGGTCAGTTCCGCGTCCATGGCGATGTAGTCATAGCCAGCATCGGTGACGGCCTTGATCATATCTTCACGAGCACCATAGATCAGTTCGCCGGGCATGAAGCCGCGGTTGCAGAAACAAAGGGCAAAGGTCATCTTTTTCATGGGGTCGTCCTCCTTCAAATGCTCTCAAATTGGAATGTGACTTGGGTTTTGACGGTCTCAAAGGGCGCGATCACCGGCAGGGTGCCGTTTTCTCTCTCTTCTTTGCGGCCCTTGATGTAGCAATTGGTGGGTTCCAGCCCGCACACATAGTCGCCGCTGGCCATGCTGCGCCAGTGGGCCAGAATGGGCAGGGTGTCGCTCCAGGTCATGCTCATGCGGGTATGGATGCTTTCATTGACCAAGGCCACCCGGTGCTCCATGTCCT
>SVGQ01000130.1 GCA_015056245.1 Clostridiales bacterium
CAACACCGTTCCTTTCCTTACTCAGCGGGAGTTTCGGCGACTTCCTCGGCGGGAGCCTCAGTCACCTCGGCCTCAGCCACGGGAGCCGCGGGAGCGACGCGCACGGGACGGGGCTTGACGCTGTGCTTCTTCTCTTCCAGCTTGATGGTCAGATAGCGCATGATGTTCTCGTTGATTTCCAGGTTGCGCTCGATCTCACGGGGAAGATCGCTGGGAGCCTTCATCGTAACCAGAACGTAGTAGCCTTCGGTCTTGTCGTTGATGGCGTAAGCCAGACGACGCTTGCCCCAAGTCTCGTCTACCTTCTCGATTTCACCGCCGTTAGCCTTGATGAGCTCGGAGAACTTTTCGATCAGTTCCTTGCGAGCATTCTCTTCTACTGCGGTGTCGATGATGTAGGTCAGTTCGTACCTATTCATTACCTTTCACCTCCTCTTGGACTTATGGCGCCGATGCGCTTGATCGGCGCAAGGATGTGCCAATTAAGTATTATAGCAAAGGATTGAAAAAGTGCAAGTGTTTTTTGCAAATTTCGGGGAGAAATTTTGCAGGTTGGGGGATATACTTTTTGACAGTTTTCTGGGGCGTGTTGAGCCGGTTTTTTCTTGACTTTCGGCAGGTATTCTATATATAATTGACCTATCGATATTTCCCACTTTTTTGATAAAGTCAAACAGAGGTGACCAACATGAAACGAACCCGTTTTCTGGCTTTACTGATGACTTTGTGTCTGCTGACCGGGCTGGCATCAGCCGAGGGCTGCGCCATCTGCAGCGGGGACGCTGTGTGCGATACCTGTGGCGGGCTTGGGTATCTGGAAATGAAGACCCTGTCCGGCGAGATGGCGCAGGTGGCCTGCATTAGCGGCTGCGTGGATGGCAAGTGCCCGGATTGCGCCGTTGCCTGCGATATTTGCGGCTCGGACGGCCTGTGCGATACCTGCGGCGGCTTGGGCTATCTGGAAATGAAGGCCTATGGCAGCGACGAGATGTTGCAGATCGCCTGCACCGGAGAGAACTGCGCTGCTGGCAAGTGTGCAGTGTGCGGTGCGGGGGCCAAGGTGGCTGCTGTGGAGGAAGTGGTTGCCGATGTAGATTTGAATCAGCCGTACACATTTGCATCTGACGTTGTTGAAAAAGAAGTTCGAGAAATGCTGGGTATATCCTCAGGAGACATCACCTATGGTGATTTGCTTGATGTCGAAAACTTTATATACTTTTCCTCTGGAATCAGTGATTTGAGCGATTTTGCCTATATGAAGAATATCAAGGAAATTTACGTTCAAAATATTACAGATACAGATCTAAGCCCTTTTTCTGATTTAAGCAGTTTAGAGTCACTAAGTGTTTCCACCAAAGAAGGCTATGAGATTCACGATTTGTCTCCACTGTCGAATCTTTCCAGCTTGAAAAGTCTAGGTCTTGGTGATGTGAAAGCAGAGAATATTTCTGCATTGACGAGTTTAGTTCATTTACAATCTCTGAGATTGTCTTCTTCTGACATTTCCAATCTTTCTGATCTGGAGCATTTTTCCGATTTGGAAAGTCTGGATTTGGAGCGGTGCAACATTTCTGATATTTCTTGGATTTCCAGTTTGACAAAGCTAAGAACTCTCTATCTAATAGAAAACAGCATTACGGATGTTTCCCCGCTTGCGAGCCTGACAAATCTGACAGAATTGTACCTGAGCAATAACAATATTGCCGATATTTCCCCACTTGAAAACCTAACAAATCTAACAAAATTGGAATTACAGTACAACCATATTGCGGATATTTCCCCGTTGGCAGATTTGACAAATCTTACATGGCTGCAGTTATCCGGTAATAATATTGAGGATATATCTTCGTTGAAAGATCTGACAAACTTGTATCTGCTTCGCTTGGGCAGAAACAGCATTACAGATGTGTCCCCACTGGAGAATCTGACGGATCTTGAAATACTTGGCTTGTGGAGTAACTGCATTACAGATATTTCACCCCTAAAAACGATGACAAAGTTGGAAGAATTGGACTTGCGGAGTAACTGCATTACAGATATTTCGCCGTTGAAGAATTGTCTGGAGCTTGAAAAACTATATCTGGATGGTAACGATATTACTGATCTCTCGCCTATCAAGCATCTATCAATCTACTCGCAGTTGCAACCTATCGCCACTCCCACTCCCCAACCCACCGCCACCCCCAGCCCCTACAAAGCCCCCATTGTGGGTAATGATGGCTTGTCGGTGATGCTACCGCATGAATATTCAAGCCTGATTGAATCGTACGACAAGTTATGTCTCGAAATCAACTCTAATTACCTCTACAGATACAACAACCGTGGACAAGAATACAGAGACGACGGCGACAACGACGAATGGGCTAAGTTCGAAAGGTACGTAAATGCTCTGGTGGATTCCGGTTACTACGAAGTCTCCCACCACTTGCAGGACCGGTTGGAAAACACATGGTGCCTAAAATATGTAGGACCTGCACATTTCCAGACTTCCATGGGCAACGATGCTGCTATTGAGGTTCAATCCTTGTTGGGCGATGTCTTTCTTTGCTACGATCTGGACATTGAAACCAGTGGTCGTGCAGAAGTCATTGATGATGCTCCTCAGCCCGATGACGACAACGGACGGGAATGGTGCAGCTCATGCGGCGGTTCCGGAAAATGCAGCACTTGCCATGGTAGCAAAAAAGTAAAGAAACACGTAGCAGGAACCACCGATTATATCTATCAGGATTGTCTGTATTGCTTCGGCAGCGGTAAATGTAAAAGCTGCGGCGGCGACGGCGAACGTTAAACCTTCCGCACAGACGAAGCAACTCTAAGTAAACAACAAATCTGGCTACCCTCAGTCAGCCCTTTCGGGCTGCCAGCTCCCTCCCTCACGGGAAGGAGCCTTTTTGTTGGCTGTCTCCTATGCAGGCTTCTTCCCCGCCACAGCGGGGAGGAAGCTGTCAGGCGCAGCCTGACTGATGGTAGGGTTCCCCCAGCTGCGCGGCACCGTCCGGTCGATCAATCGTCGTAGCGGACACTCCCTCCGTCAGCCCATCGGGCTGCCAGCTCCCTTTACACAAGGGAGGTGGTATATACCCTCAACAGGCCTCTGCATTGTGCAGCAGTCTGTTTTCATTCTCCCGGCATGCCTGACATCCCTCCCTGCATATTGACAGAACAAGCCCAGATTGCTATACTTTATTAGGTATATTGTGATATTTTGCGCCTTTTGGGCGAATGACCGCTCAGGGGTTTTCCTCCCTGCGCCGGTATTCGGAGGTCTTCGTTTATGCACAGCAAGCATCGCAGGCTGACCAACTGGATCAAGTATGGTCTTCAGGCTGTTCTTTATGTTCTGATGTTTATCTGCTTTTTCAGTTTTCAGGCCATCTCCAATCCCCAGCTGCTCAACCTGAGCCGTACCGCTGTTACTACCACGATGGCATTTATTCTCAGCACAATGGTGCTATCCGTGGTGTATGGCGGGTTTGATATCGGCATCCGGAAGAAACGGTCTGTGCTGTCCAGTATGTGCCTGACTTTTTTCATTACCGATATTATCACCTATCTGTTTTTGCAGATCATGAACGTTAACCCTCAAAACCCGGAAGCCAACAAACGGTTGACCCTGCTGGGCGAGGACCTGCTGCTGCTGATCATTGCGATCATTGTTCAGATGGCGCTGATCTACCTGATCGTATCCATCGGTCATAAGCTGTACTACAGACTCAATCCCCCCAAACGCAGCCTGATCATCACCTCTTCACAGGAATTGGCCAATCAGGTCGCCAGCAAGCTGGAGATCCATAAAAAGCGCTACCGCCTTTGCGAATGTGTTCACTATGAATGCCCCGATGTGGAAGCATCCATCCTTGCCCATGAAGTGGTGTTTCTGGCTGGAATCCCGGATACTGAGGAAGGCCAGCTGGAATCCTTCTGCTATCAGAATAACAAAAGCATTTATCTGATGGCTGAGCTGGAGGATGTGATCATCTCCACTGCACACAGCATTGTCCTGGACGATATGCCCTTCCTGAACATTCATCGTGTGGAACCCACACCATTCCAGCTGCTGTTCAAGCGGATCATGGATATCACCATCAGTCTGTTCGGCCTGATCGTGTTCAGCCCGCTGATGCTGATCGCTGCCATTGCCATCAAATTGGGAGACAACGGCCCGGTTTTCTTCCGCCAGCAGCGCGCCACCATCAACGGCAACATCTTCAGTATCGTCAAATTCCGCACCATGTCCGTGGCTGCTTCCAGCGTAGCCGAGCAGCATTCTGCCACCAAGGATGATGACCGCGTGACCCGTGTCGGGCGTTTCCTGCGTGCCTCCCGTATCGACGAGCTGCCCCAGTTGTGGAACGTGCTGAAGGGCGATATGAGCATCGTGGGTCCCCGGCCTGAAATGCTGGAGAATGTCAACAAGTATACTGCGGAAGTACCCGAATTCCGCTACCGTCAGCAGATGAAAGCCGGCATGACGGGCCTTGCGCAGATCGAAGGCAAGTACAACACCTCCCCCAAGGACAAAGCTATGCTGGATCTGATCTACATCGAGCAGTTCTCGCTGGCGCAGGACTTGAAACTGATGCTGCGTACCCTGACCATTTTCTTCCGCAGAGACAGCACGGAAGGCTTTGGTGAAAAACAGTTCAGCTGCCCAAAGATGCGGGTGAAGCCCCTGCTTTCTGCCGCATCTGCTGACAGCAATACTGCGGAAACAACCGCAGATGCGCATACGGATGCGTATGCCAATGCCCTTTGACCTACTCCCCGCAGCATGCGGAGATCAGGATAGATGACCTTTTGAAAGGATGTGCCATTATGGATAAGACTCTCGTGATCATGGCAGCCGGTATGGGTTCCCGCTACGGCGGTGATAAGCAGATCGACGGCATGGGCCCCAACAACGAAGTGCTGATGCTCTACTCCATCTATGATGCGATCAACGCAGGTTTTACCAAGGTCGTGTTCATCATCAAGCACGCTTTCGAGGAGCGGTTCCGCAAGCTGGTGGGCGATGTTGTCAAGAATAAGATTCAGGTGGAATATGCTTTCCAGGAGCTGAATGATCTGCCCGCCGGGCTGACTGTTCCTGCCGAGCGCGTGAAGCCTTTGGGCACCGTGCAGGCCATTCTGTCTGCCAAAGATGTTGTCCATGAGCCCTTTGCCGTTATCAATGCCGATGACTATTACGGTGTGCCTGCCTTCAAGACCATGGCAGATCATCTGGAAAAGCTGGCTCCCGAGCATCAGGGCTGCATGGTTGGCTACTATCTGAAGAACACCGTCAGCGAGCACGGTCACGTGACCCGCGGCGTGTGCGGCGTGGATGCCAACGGTCACTTGGAATCCGTTACCGAGACCTACAAGATCCAGCCCTTCCCGGATGGCACCATCCGGGATACCGAGAAGGATCCCGCTGGTGTGATTCTGGATCCCGAATGTCTGGTCAGCATGAATTTCTTCGGCTTCACCCCTTGGCTGTTTGAAAAGGCCGAAGAAAAGTTCATCGAGTTCATGAAGAGCCTCGCTCCCGATGAGCTCAAGGCTGAGTACGTGCTGCCTGTGCTGGTGGATCAGCTGATGAAGGAAGGCCAGCTGAAAGTGGATATGCTCTCCACCGACGCGGTCTGGTTCGGCGTCACCTATCAGGAGGATAAGCCCTACGTGCAGGCTGAACTGAAGAAGATGCACGAGAACGGCACCTATCCCGAGAAGCTGTTCTGATTTTCTCCCAACGGAGGTATTATTTCTATGAAAATTCTGCTGTCCGGCGGCGCTGGCTTCATTGGCTCCCATACCTATGTGGAGCTGATCAACGCAGGCCACGAAGCCGTTATTGTGGATAATCTGTACAACGCCAGTGAAAAAGTGCTGGAGCGTCTGGCGGAGATCACCGGCAAGCCGGTTGTCTTCTGCAATGCGGACGTAGCTGACAAAGCCGCCCTTTCTGCCATCTTCGCCCAACACCAGTTTGATGCGGTCATCCATTTTGCAGGCTACAAGGCTGTTGGCGAAAGCGTTGCCAAGCCTCTGGAATACTACCGCAACAATCTGGATACCACCCTCACTCTGTGCGAGTGCATGCGGGAAGCCGGTGTAAGCCGCATCGTGTTCTCCTCTTCCGCCACCGTGTACGGTGCACTGGATACCATGCCGCTGGAAGAAACCATGGTATCCGCTGGCTGCACCAACCCCTACGGCTGGACCAAGTATATGAACGAGCGCATTCTGCTGGATACCGCCGCCGCCCTGCCCGGATGGTCTGTGGCGCTGCTGCGTTATTTCAACCCCATCGGCGCTCACGAAAGCGGTCGCATTGGTGAGGATCCCGTGGGTATTCCCAACAATCTGATGCCCTACATCACGCAGGTGGCTTCCGGCAAGCGGGATCATCTGAGCGTTTTCGGCGATGATTATGACACCCATGACGGTACCGGCGTGCGCGACTACATTCACGTGGTGGATCTGGCAAAAGGCCATGTAGCTGCCTGCGAGTACCTGAAGGATCATCAGGGCGCAGAGATCATCAACCTGGGTACCGGCACTGGCTACAGCGTGCTGGATCTGGTCAATGCTTTCCAGCGCGTAAACGACATTGAAGTGCCGTACGTGATCACCGATCGCCGCCCCGGCGACATCGCCACCTGCTATGCCGATCCCACCAAGGCCAAGACCCTGCTGGGCTGGCAGGCAGAAAAAACTCTGGAGGATATGTGCCGTGACAGCTGGCGCTGGCAGTCCGGCAATCCGAACGGGTACAGGGATTGATCAAAAAAGCGATATCCGGTTTTCGCCGGGTATCGCTTTTTGATTCTGAGTCATAACCACCGGCTTAGCCGGTGGCTTGATTACGCCCTATAAGGGCGAATTACCGGCAGCGCTAAGAGCGCTCTGAAGATCTGCCAACCGCACCCTTATTTCAGGCTGCCCCTAAAGGGGCGGC
>SVGQ01000131.1 GCA_015056245.1 Clostridiales bacterium
GCCTACGGCTCGCCGGGCGGCAAACGGCGATAGGAATCCCTTGCTACGCAAGGGTTCCGAAACCACCGCGCATGTCGCTGGTTTCGGTTTGGCAATTGGAGGGCTGCGGCCCTCCAATACCTCCATGAGTTTTTCGACAGTCTGAAAAACGCCAGACTGCATATGCGCGGTCTGGCGTTTTGCTGTGTGAATGGTTTGTTTTTAGCCTTTTGGATTACATTCCGGCAACATTCTGCCGCCACAGCTCCAACTGGTTCAGCAGATAGCCGTGGCTCAGGTCGTAACCGTAGGTGCTCAAAGCGGAAGGGTCGTAGCTGACAGTCATGGGCATGTAGAGCAGTGCGGAGGCAGCGTCCCCCACCGGGATCCACTCGCCCTGTCCATAGGCAGTGCCGTCCAGTGCGCTGCTGAGGCCTGCGCATTGGGTATTCACATAAATGGACAGGCTGTGCAGTTCTGCGTTGGCAGCAGGGTTCAGGCTCAGCGTCACGCTGATGCGTCCGTCGTGGTAGTAGATATCCGCCTGACCGATCAGGTAGCAGTTGCTGGCGCACAGATCCACCGCCATATAGCCTTGCCCCCGCAGGGCGTTGAGATCCAGCATGGTGCCCATCAGCCAGTCCTGTCCAAGATAGGGGGCGTAATCGTAGAGGTGGGCGCCGTAGGTGCATGCGCCGTTGTTGGACAAACGGGCTTGCAGCTGCATAAAGGGGATGGCGTATACCATGTCGCCCACGTACAGGGTGACCAGATAGGGCGTGGTGCCGCCGCCCAGATAGGGCAGGTAGATGCTGCCGCTGTCAAAACAGCTGCTCTGATGACCGTAGTCCTTGTCGAACACCAGCGTCTGGTTGATCATCTCTACCAGAGAAAGCCTCACCGGCTGGGCTTCGCCGCCGGGGATCGTTTTGGTCACGCGAAGCCCCTGCGCTTGGGCTGCCAGGTATTGGTACACATAGTCGTTCTGGTTCAGACGGGTCATATCCAGCGCGTCCACATCCATCAGGAAGCAGTCGTCGTCTGCTTGGGCCATGGGCAGCCAGAGCATCAGGCACATCAGCAGATAAAGCAGAAAAAAGCGTCTCTTCATGGGCGGATCTCCTTTGCACAGGGGTGAAGGATCCCTGTGCTATGTTAACGTCTTAGTTTAGCATTTCCATCCCTCTGCTGTAAAGAGGGATGGAAATGTGAAAGAAAATAAGGCGGCAGCCGGGTTTGTTGATAGGGACATTGGACAATTGACAACAAATGAAAGAAAAACTCGTAACAAAATCGTAATACTATTTACTTTGTGTTCATGATTTGCTATACTGTGATCGCTGAATGAACCGGGCATACATGCATGCTGATCAGGGGCATAACACAATGGTTTTTCAGCAAAACAGCTACCTTTTCAGCATTGCGCCGGGAATGATCAGGAGGTTATGAATTATGAAATGTTTTCGTCATAAATTCCGCTGGGCGGTCATGGTGACCGCGCTGCTGGTGATGCTTTCCGGCACGGCCCTGGCCCGCTACAGTACGCTGGAGTTCGGCGACCGGGGCAAAAATGTGCTCAAGCTGCAGCAAACCCTGCTGGCGCTGGGCTATGACCCCAATGGAACCGACGGCAAGTTTGGACGGGGTACGGAGAATGCGGTCAAGCTGTTTCAGGCTGCCAATGGTCTGGAAGCGGATGGCAAAGCCGGGCATCTGACCCTGTCCCTGCTCTATGATGGCAATGGCGTGGTCGCCAATGGCGGATTGGGTAATACCGGCGATAATGGCAGCGCGGAGGAACCGGATACCGGCTCCGGCATCGTGGGCAATGTGACGGCAACCAACCCCAATACCCTGAAATTTGGCGACAGTGGCAGCCGGGTCACCGAACTGCAGACAGCCTTGAATCAGCTGGGTTACGATACCAACGGCATCGATGGCAAGTTTGGCGCAGGTACCCAGCGGGCGGTGGTCAGGTTTCAGAAGGATAATGGCTTGTATGCAGATGGACTGGCAGGTTCCCGGACCCTTGAACTGATCCGGCAGAAGCTGGCTTCTCAGGGCAGCGCTGGTGATTCCTCTGCTGGAGACAGCACAGACAGCACAGACAGCACAACCGGCTCAACCGGTTCCGGCAGCACTGTCCAATTCACCCGTACCCTGCGTAAAGGCTATACCGGCAGCGATGTGCTGGCCGTGCAGCAGCGGCTCAAAGAACTGGGCTTCTACGCCGGTTCTGCGGATGGCGTGTATGGCAACGACAGTATCGCGGCAGTGCTGGCTTTCCAGCAGGCTAATGGCCTGTATGCGGATGGCCTGGCAGGAAGCCGCACCTTTCAGGCGTTGTTTTCTTCCTCTGCCATTGGCGCAGGCAGTGCTTCCTCCGGCACATCCAATGGCTCCGGGGCTTCGGATACCGAGGATCAGCAACCTTCTTCCGGCAGCAACAATAATGGAGACAGTACCGGTTCTTCCAGCAATTATACCACCCTGCAGTATGGCTCCAAGGGCGAGGCTGTCCGCAAGCTCCAAGGCGCGCTGAAGAGTCTGGGCTACAGCGTCAGCACGGATGGCGATTACGGCGCACTGACCCAGATGGCGGTGAAGGCTTTCCAGAAGTGCAACGGCTTGGAAGCTGATGGCGTGGCAGGCCCCGACACGCAGGAGTTGCTTTACAGCGGCAATGCCAAAAGGTACGATGCTGCTATCGCAGGCGATACCAATCCCCTGCCTGATGGCGTAGGCAGCGCCTCCGGTCCCAGCACCAGCAGCGTGAAACTGCTCCACTGGTTCAATGAAATCAAGCCCACGATTCGTGCGGGGCAGACGGTTACAGTGTTCGATCCGGCAACCAACCTACAGTGGAAGCTCCGCTTTTACAGTCTGGGCCGCCATGCGGACAGCGAACCCCTTACCGCTACGGACACCCAGATCATGTTCAAAGCTTTTGGCAATGTGAATACCTGGACCCCAAAACCGGTGTATGTACAGCTGCCCTCCGGCATCTGGACGCTGGCATCCATGCATAACGTGCCCCATCTGTCCGGTTCGATCAAGGATAACGACTTTGATGGTCACCTGTGCGTTCATTTCCTGAGGGATATGGATGAAGCCGCGAAAAATGACCCCAACTACGGCGTGCAGAATCAGAACGCCATTCGTAAAAAGTGGAAGCAAATGACGGGTGAAACCGTGGAATAATGTTTGATCCGGTCAATGGCGAAAAGCCGCAACCCTGCGCATAAAGCAAGGTTGCGGCTTTTCTTACGGTTTGGCGAGGTTTACTTGGCGTGATAGCTGGCGCACAGGCTTTCGTCGCAGTTGCCGCTTTCGCACTGACTGCGGGGCTTAACCTGAATGCTTTCCAGCTCGCACAGGCCGTTCTGGCTGTGATGGCGGCAGCTTTCCACCGAGCAATGGATGCACTGGTTCTTGTTCTGGAACGACATCATTTTCCACCTCCCTTTCCGGTGATGGAAACAGTATGGGCATGTCGGTGGGATTTTATGCGGGCAGATATTCCTGCTTGAAAATGTTTTGAGATGGAAAAACATACAAAAGATCAGGAAATGACTGGCTGTCAAGTTGATCACTCGTGCTGCAGCCGGAAAACACCCGGGTGATCCACCAACCTTCAGCCATTAATCCTTCGGGGAGATAATAAGGCTGATGTGAAATGGGAGGGACGGAAAATCAGAACTGAATCGGGCAGACTTCATTTGCGCCAGATGATGCCCCCATCTTGGACGATTATTCCTTGCTTGAGTGCAGGCAGTTGGACGGCATCTCCGCCCCCGTTCCCCATCACTTATCATCATTCATCTTCAGCACAGCCAGGAACGCTTCGCTGGGCACCTCCACGGTACCGAACTGGCGCATGCGCTTCTTGCCTTCCTTCTGCTTCTCCAGCAGCTTCTTCTTACGGGTGATGTCGCCGCCGTAGCACTTGGCAAGCACGTCTTTGCGCATGGCTTTGACGGTCTCGCGGGCAATGACCTTGCCGCCGATGGCAGCCTGAATGGGGATCTCGAACATCTGACGCGGAATCACTTCCTTGAGCTTCTCAGCGATGGAACGACCACGGGCGTAGGCCTTGTCCTTGTGGACGATGATGGAGAACGCGTCGCAGATGTCGCCGTTGAGCAGGATATCCATCTTGACCAGCTCGGAGGGCAGGTAGCCCTTGAGTTCGTAGTCAAAGCTGGCATAACCGCGGCTGCGGCTCTTCACCTGATCGAAGAACTCGTAGATGATCTCGTTCAGGGGCATTTCGTAGATCAGTTTGACGCGGCTGCCCTCGTACTGCATGTCAATGAAAATGCCGCGCTTGTCCACACAGATGTCCATCATAGCGCCCACATAATCCTGCGGGGTGTAGATGGTGGCGGTGACGTAGGGTTCCTCCATGTGCTCGATCTCGCCGATGGCGGGCAGGTTGGAGGGGTTGTCGATGTCCACCTCGGTGCCGTCGGTCTTGAACACGTGGTAGATAACGCTGGGGGCGGTGGTGACCAGATCCAGATCGAACTCGCGCTCCAGACGCTGCTGGATGATCTCCATATGGAGCAGGCCCAGGAAGCCGCAGCGGAAGCCGTAGCCCAGCGCCACAGAGGTTTCCGGGTCAAAGGTCAGGGAAGCGTCGTTCATGCGGAGCTTTTCCAAAGCGTCCCGCAGGTTGTCGTAATCCGCGCCGTCAGCGGGATAGATACCGCAGAACACCATGGGGGTCACCTGACGGTAGCCGGGCAGGGGTTCCGGGGCAGGATTGGCGGCGTCGGTGACGGTATCACCTACACGGGTATCGCCCAAGTCCTTGATGCTGGCGGCAATGTAGCCCACATCGCCGGGGCGCAGTTCGTCACAGGGCACGTAGCCGGGCCGGAAGGTACCCACTTCCACGATGTCAAACTCGCTGCCGGACTGCATCAGGCGCATGCGCATGCCGGGACGCACGCTGCCGTGCATCACGCGCACAAAGCAGATAGCGCCCTTGTAGTTGTCATAGTAGGCATCGAAGATCAGGGCCTGCAGAGGTGCGTCCTCGTTACCCTTGGGCGGCGGCACAAACTTGACGATGGCTTCCAGCACATCCCCACAGTTGAGGCCGGTCTTGGCGGAAATCATGGGCGCTTCGGAAGCGTCCAGACCGATCACATCCTCGATTTCCTGCTTCACTTCCTCGGGGCGGGCGGAGATCAGGTCGATCTTGTTGATGACGGGCACGGTTTCCAGATCGTGCTCCAAGGCCATGTACACGTTAGCCAGCGTCTGGGCCTCGATGCCCTGGGTGGAGTCCACCACCAGCAGCGCACCCTCGCAGGCCGCCAGCGCGCGGCTGACCTCGTAGCTGAAGTCCACGTGACCGGGAGTGTCGATCAGGTTGAGAGTATAGGTTTCGCCATCCTTGGCCTTGTACTGCATGCGCACCGCCTTGGACTTGATGGTGATGCCGCGCTCCCGCTCCAGTTCCATGGAGTCCAGAATCTGCTCCACCATCTGCCGCTGCTCAAATACGCCTGTCATTTCCAGCAGGCGGTCGGCAAGGGTGCTCTTGCCGTGGTCAATATGGGCGATGATGCAAAAGTTTCGAATATGGGAAAGGCGTTCGTTGCTCATCAGCGCCGCCCCCTCCTTGCTTTTTGGATTCATCTTTCATCATAACGAAAAACGGGAGAAAATGCAAGGGTTGCAAGGGGGATTCGTGGGGATTGCTGTTTGGGGCGTGGTGTGGTAATATGAACACAGCAAATTTGAATTCGCGGAGGACACAAAGATGGATTTTGTGAAAATTAAAACAGAAAATTTTGAAGAACTAACGAAACTACAAAAGGCATATAAAGTTGAAATTGGAGAATGTATGCCTACCAATGCAGAACTGGAAAGTTTAAGAAATGCGATTGAGAATGAACAGATACATTTTTATGGATGTATATGCGATAACTCACTAATTGCGTGCTGTTCAATATGTTTGATGTATTCAACTTTCAATTATGGTAAATCTGGAGTATTTGAAGATTTTTATATTCAACCAGAATATCGTCATAAAGGCATAGCACGAAAACTCGTTGCTTATGCATATGAGCAAAGTGGTGTGGGTTCTCTTACAGTGGGATGTGCAGATTGTGATTTGCAAATGTACAAAGCAATTGGTTTTGGAATTCCGTTAGGAAATATGTTGGCTTTTGGAGAGTAAAAAGTTGCACTGTCCATTTATATAATGGGCAGTGCGACCAATTCCAATTTGTCGAATAGTACGGGCACACTTCTATACGCCGTTCGGTGTATTGCGTATCGTGCAGTTTTGCACCGTACCAAAGCCTCCCTTGTGTAAAGGGAGGTGGCACGGCGCAAGCCGTGACGGAGGGATTGTTATGCAGAGAAAGCATAATAAGCAGTTGATTCCAATGGCAAAGCATCTGTGAAGAGAAATGACCAAAGAAGAGCGTCATCTATGGTATGACTTTTTGCGCTCCTATCCTGTCCGTTTTTCCAGGCAGAAAGTGTTTGGGAAATACATAGCGGACTTTTACAGTGCAGAAGCGAAACTGGTAATAGAACTGGATGGCTCTCAGCACTATGAAGACAGGAGCATCGCAAAAGATGCAGACCGCACCGCTTTTCTGGACGGTTATGGGCTTACTGTATTTCGCATCCCCAACAATGAATTCAGCAGAAACTTTCGTGGTGTTTGTGAGTACATTGATGCTATTGTGAAACAATCCCTCAGTCAGCTTCGCTGACAGCTCCCTTTACACAAGGGAGCCTTTCCGAAACCGGTACATATTGCAAAAAACCGACCTATGATCGTAACCATAGGTCGGTTTAACTGTTTTATGAAGCCCCGCCAAAATACAGCAGGTTTTCCTTATTTCTTCTCTTTGATGTGGGCCTGCAGGTGC